>CAYPJB010000048.1:0-15770 GCA_964410845.1 uncultured Bacteroidales bacterium
GTCTGCACCAATCCCAAAATATGCTCCACGAGGATGACTAAGGGAAAGCAGGCGACCGTCGAGACAACAGGCAACAACGAGAAACGGTATCTGATCGGCTCCCTCGCCTGGGACACCTGCCGGTTGGTGACGACTTGGGCAGAGTGTCGAAACTCTGAGTCCTTCCTCGTTTATCATAATGATGCTGGACACGTTCAGGGCATTATCCATAGCTCTTCTGGCTACTACACAGTTACTACACACTTAAGCCCTCAATACACACCAAATTTGCCTTTTTCTGATATCACTTGCATTCATTTGCAAACGCTGTAAATTACTATAATCACTAGATTTAGCTGGATTTCTGCATTAATAGGCAAATGTCAAATCTTGCTTCATAAGCCGCGTGTCAGTGGTTCAAATCCACTCGCCGCTATTTGACATAAGTCCATATCTGAACGCTAGTTAGCGTACGCTTTAGTTAGTTGGTAGTGATTTGTTTATTTTTTGAAGTTGAGCTAGGCAGTTACTGTCGCCTCTGTGGTCAATAGTTCAACCGTGAGCAATTAATTATTGCAATCAAGTGAAGTAATGTTTATGCTCATGCGCACGTGAGCGAAGCTACACACCTATTCTCTGCCGTCCAGCAAGGCGATCTGCATGCTTCGGAGGGGTGCTGGCTTTAGTGTAGATGGAGCTGCGTCACTTGGCGATCCAAACGCTGGTCATGGATGAAGCGCTAAGCCACCTTGCTGAAGAAGGCGTGTTAAAGGCTGAACATGCTAGGTTCGAGTTTTTGCAGGTTTAACCCTGACGCTTCCGCTCCCCGTTCTCACTGGTGGGTCTGGAGCCACATGCCATGACCGAAGAAACTCTGTTCGAATTATTGGTCAAGACTCCCGAAGCGGAACGGGTAGCACTTCTGGATCGTGAATGTGCCGGACAGCCTGCGTTGCGGGCACGGCTGGAGGCGCTTCTCGAGGCTGATGCCGCTTCTTCGCCATTGTCTCTTCAACCCAGGAACACCCAGGCCACTGCGGTATTCCAGGCCACTTCCAACTACACGACGAGTGAGCCCAGACCTGGTGTTGTGATTGCCGGCCGCTACACCCTGGAACACAAACTCGGCGAAGGCGGCATGGGTGAAGTCTGGGTTGCCAAGCAGAACGAGCCAGTCAAACGCAATGTCGCACTGAAGCTGATCAAGGCAGGGATGGACAGCCGTTCCGTTATTCAACGCTTTGAACAGGAACGGCAGGCACTGGCAATGATGGACCATCCCAACATTGCTAAAGTTCTCGATGGCGGACTTACCGAAGATCGTCATCCATTCTTCGTCATGGAACTGGTGAATGGCTTGCCGCTGACGAAGTTCTGTGATAAAGCCAAGCTGGGAATTCGGGAACGGCTCGAACTCTTCATCCCCATCTGCCAGGCAGTGCAGCATGCCCATCAGAAGGGTATAGTCCATCGTGATTTGAAACCGGGCAATATCCTTGTGACCATGCTCGATGGAAAACCGGTTCCCAAGGTTATCGACTTTGGTGTGGCCAAGGCAACGAGTGGTCGGATAACCGAGGATTCGCTCTCGACACAGTTTGGTGCGGTGGTCGGCACGCTTGAATACATGTCGCCCGAGCAAGCGGGGTTTTCTAGCGAGGACATCGACACCCGTGCGGACATCTACTCCCTGGGAGTCATCCTGTATGAGCTACTGACGGGGTTACGTCCCTTCGACAGCAAACGCCTGAAACAAGCAGCACTCGATGAAATGGTTCGCATCATCCGTGAGGAAGAGCCGAGCAAGCCTTCTACCCGGCTGTCAACAGACGAATCACTTCCAAGTCTTGCTGCGGTGCGTCACATTGACCCGAGCCGGTTAACAGCACTGCTGCGTGGCGAACTGGATTGGGTAGTGATGAAGTGCCTGGAAAAGCAGCGCGACCGGAGATATGAATCAGCTAACGGATTGGCACGTGATATCCAGCGGTATCTGGCCGACGAGGTAGTCGAGGCTCGACCACCATCCACGGGATATCGGCTGAAGAAGTTTGTCCGCCGACATTATGGGCAGGTAATCGCAGCAATCGTGGTGCTGTTTGCTCTCCTGGCAGCCATAGCGGGCACATCGTGGGGCTTGTTCGAAGCGAAAAAACAGGAAAGCCTGGCCCGTGACGAGACGATAGCGAAGGAAAAGGCACGTGCCGCGGAAGCGGAACAGCGCCTGGCTGCAGAGAAGGCAGCGGGATCGGAGAGACAAGCCAGGGAGCAGACACAGAAGCGTCTCACGCAGATTGAGAAGGGCATCAACGTATTTGCGGAAATGCTCCAGGGAATCAACCCGCTGTCGGAAGAGAAGGAGGGCAAACCATTGCTCGACTTGCTGCGGGAGCGGGCAGAGAAGGCTGCTGAGCAGGTGCAAGCTGAGGCATTGGCTGACCCGTTGGTCGAGGCGCGGTTGCAAACGATTCTGGGAAGTACTCTGCAGGGGCTGGGCAGTTACACCACAGCTATTGAAGTGCTGGAGCGGGCGAGGGTCACCCGGGAGCAAACTTTGGGCGTCGACCACCTCGACACTCGCACTACTCTCCACAACCCGGGCATGGCGTCCGTAGATGCCGGGCGGAGAACTAGCATCCCTCTTCTCGAACGAGTTCGCAATGCTCGGATGAAGCAACTGGGGCCGAACCATCCCGACACGCTCACCACTCTCCACAGCCTGGCGGTAGCTTACCAGACCTTCGGGCGGACGGCTGACGCCATTCCATTGTTTGAGCAGGTTCGTGATGCTCAGGTGGAGCAACTGGGAGCCGACCACCGCCATACTCTCACCACAATCAACAGTCTGGCTGCCTCGTACCGCGTCGCTGGACGACCTGCCGATGCTATCGCCTTGCTCGAGCAGGTACGCGAAGCCATGGTCCAGAAATTGGGAGCTGACCATGCGATTACGCTCGCCAGCCTCAACAATCTGGCGTCGGCGTATCGGGCTGCTGGACGACCTGCTGAGGCTATCCCGCTGTTCGAGCAGGTGCGCGACGCTATGGTCCAGAAACTGGGAGCCGATCATCCCAGCACCCTGGCCACTCTCAACAATCTGGCAATGGCGTATTTCGGCAACGGGAGGATGGCTGAAGCAATCGCTCTGCACGAGCGTGTGCGCGACGCTAAAGTGAAAAAACTGGGTTCCGACCACCCTGAGACACTCACCACGCTGAGCAACCTGGCTTCCGCCTACCGTGCCACAGGACGAACGGCCGATGCCATCACCTTGTATGAAAAGGTGCGCGAGGTCAGGATCAAGAAGCTCGGGCCTGACCATCCCAGCACCCTTACCACCCTCCACAATCTGGCCCTGGCGTACTCTAACGTCGGACGAACGACGGAAGCTATCCAGTTGAACGAACAGGTCCGTGCGATCAGGGTAAAGAAACTGGGACCCGATCATCCCGACACCCTCTTTACCCTCCATAACCTGGCTGATCTCTATAAGGATGTTGGACGAACGAATGATGCCCTCACTCTCTATCAGCAGGTTCGCGATGCCAGGGTGAAGAAGCTCGGCATCGATCATCCCGACACCCTGACTACGCTCAACAACCTGGCAACGACTTACTGGGAGTTGAATCGCCTCGATCAGTCCATCCCTTTGCTCGAAGATATTTTGCCCCGCAGTGAGAAGAAACTGGGCCGACAGCACCCCGGTACGATTCTGATCATTGCCAACCTGGGGGTAAACTACAAGGACGCTGGTCGACTGACGGAAGCGATCCCGCTTCTCGAGGAGGCGAACCGGACCACCGGGAACTCTTCCAGGCTGCGATGGGTGCCGTCCCAGTTGCTGAATGTCTATGTCAAGGCGGGGCGTTCGAACGAAGCGGCCCAGTTCCTCAAGGATCTACTCGCCGATGCAGGCAAGCAACTTCCCAAGGATAGTCCGCAACGAGCCGGGCTGTTAGCTCAGCTGGGATGGTCGCTTCTGGACGCGAAAGGTTATGCAGAAGCTGAACCGCTGCTTCGCGAAGGATTGTCCATCCTCAACAACAAGAAAGATCCCGCTGATTGGCGTCCCTTCCACTTGCAGTGCATGCTTGGTGCGGTGCTCCTGGGGCAGAAAAAGTATGCTGAGGCCGAGCAATTATTGCTTGCTGGTTATGCGGGATTGTCACCGCGAAGGACGTCGATTGCACAGAGTGTGAAGTTTGGCTTGCCGGATGCCCTCGACCGGCTCATCCAACTCTACACCGAAACCAGCAAGCCCGACGAAGTGAAGAAGTGGCAGGCCGAAAAAGAGAGGTTGCAGAAGCTGACGAATGGTGGCAGGTAGTTCCTTCTATCGTGTGCTTGCCCGCAGTCTCGTGATGCTGGCAACAGAGGATTGTCGATCACTGATACCCAACTGTGGATAGAGTCCACCACCGAGTAGCAGCACGATGAGTGCCAGCACTGCCAACTGTTCCCGAAAGGTGATACCCAGCGGCACCGAGGTGAATGATTTGGCTCCCGTGAACAGGAGGAAGTAGGCACGTAGCACTGCAATACCATTGATGGTCGATATCAGCACGAGGGATATGCCCACGAAAATGTTGGCGTTGATGGCGCCATCAATCAGCAGTTCAGCAGCAATGAAGCCGAGCGTGCCAGGAAATCCGACGCTGCTCAGGCCAGTGATAAGGAAGCCGATAGCGAGGGCTGGTGATTGTTGGTAGAGCCCCTGATAATTCTCCAGGGTCAGCTTACCAAACCGGGATTCGATCGCTCGCAGGATCAATCCCAGACCGCCCAGCGACAGAGAGATGGAAACCCAAAGGCACAAGGCTCCGGTCAAGCTGACTCGCGTATGCAGTTCCAGCCCGACCAGTACCAGCGATCCATGACTCAGAAACAGGTAGGCGAAGAACCGACGAACATCGTTTTGCACAGTCGCCATTCCCGCAGCATAAAGACCTGTCAGCAGTGAAAGGAGGCCTGTGCTTTCCAGCATCCAGTCGGGAGCGATGGGCATGACCAGTCGCAGTGTCATGAAGACGCCAGAAAGGGGGGTGACAAACAGAATCGCAGTGCCAAAGGAAGCCTGGTTGAACAGGTCCGAGATCCACAAGTGAACGGGGAAGGTGCCGATTCGCAGCAGCATGGCCAGCAGCAGCAGAAACGATCCCAATGCACTGGCGCCGGAGCAGACTAGCAGCCAGCCGAGGATAAGTAGAATCGCAAATGGAATCATGTGGGCCAGGAAGATGCGAGGTGAGTTGCCTCGCCTGACGATCTCAATCCACGGGGGCACCATACTCAGGATCAGCAAAGCGATAAGAAGCCAGGGTTGTTCAGGGCTAGTCGCAAACATCCCTAGTCGCAGGCTTTCGGAAAAGAGGTGCCCGCTTAACGACATGCGATTCAGCTTGACCCGGGCCGTGGCAAACACCAGCAGGAAGTGGAGAAGTGCCACGAGGGGCAACAGTAGCGAGGTCAATTCGTCGACACTGAATACGAGGTACGTCTGCGTTCCTTGCCGAAACGAAACCCACGACACCAGGCTCGCGACGAGCACCAACATCAGGATGACAGTAGTCCAGCGCCAGGCTGTTTCAATGGAGCGCACCAGACCAACCAGCCCTGCCCCGACACAAGGCAGGATCACGCACAGATCAGTCCATGGCAATGCATTGAAGTTCATCGCACTGCTCCTGATTGCAGGGGTTGGTTATCCGGCATCGATTCAGCAGGTGTAGCTGCGGTGGTGGAAGTGCTGTTGAGAATGGCCAGTTCCTTGGCATTGCACCAGCGGAAGAATCGGGTGAAAGGCCCTGCCAGGTATCGTTCGAGCAAGGCGTCCAGATAACAGCGTTCGAGCGCGAAGCGGTACAGCCACTTGCCCGCGAACCGGTGCTGGCGTGGAAGTCGATTTCCCAGGGCATTCTCGATGCCGTGATGATCGCGGATCACACTCGATGCTCGCAGGAATTGGAGAGTTCGCAGGCAGGCATGTCCCAGGAGATGCACGAGTGGCAGATAGCGGAAGCCCAGCCCGATCTCCACAACAATGAGCCCCACCTGGGTAAGACAGGCGTACGACAGTGCAGACTTGATATCAGTCTGCACTCGGCCTGTGATGGCGGCAAAAAGCGCTGTGATCAGACCCAGGGCGACAACCATTCCTGAAAGCAGTGGTGAGGCATCCAGCAACGGACTGGTGCGTAGCAGCAGGAATACCCCCAGATGCACCGACAACGAACCGTAGAAAATTGCACTGGAGGGAGTAGGTCCTTCCATCGCCCGTGGCAGCCAGCCACTGAATGGCACTAACGCCGACTTGCCCGCTGCAGCCACCAGCAGCAAGCTGCCGACGATCCATATTTGTGAAGCAGAGAGTGGACAAACACCGAACGGCCAGGAACTGGCATCGACCATGTCATGATAGCCCGTTAGCCGATCGAGGTCGCCTTCACCACTCAGGTGATGCAGCACGATGGCTGCAATCAACAGTGCTGCGTCGGAAATACGGTAGATGATCCAGACCCGGAAGGCATTTCGTACCGGCGCTGGCCGTTGATGAAAGAACCCGACGAGCAAGGCACTGGAAAGCCCGACCATTTCCCACCCGAGAAAGAGCGTCTCGATCGTTCCCGCCAGCGAGGCGGTCACCATACCCATCATGAAGAATGCATAGTTCACAAAGAACCGATTATAGCCCGGCTCTCGGTGCATATACCGCGAGGAGAATGCACCTATCACCCCACACAGCAGAAACACCAGAATCGCTATCGGCACGGAAAGGCGATCAAACACGAACTTGATGGCAAAGTGGTAATCGGGTTGCGGTTCCAGATGCTCGATATGCACCCAATTTCCCCATTCGATAACCACGTGATGCGTTTGAAACGTCAGCATGTACAAAAGGATGACAGCGGCAGCCAGCAAGCCCAGGCTGGTTGTTACGTAAATCGAACGGGAGATGACTGGTTCGGAGTGGGGTTTGCCCCACAGTGAAAACAGCCCCAGCCATGCCAGGAGCAGGGCCGGCAAAGCGATCACCATGGAACCAAGAATCACTACCACGTTATTGGATTCCGGCATGTCAGATTCATGCTCCCCCGCCAATACAGGCGAATTCGAGATGCTCGCGCCAGCCTTGATACCATTCCTGCGACGTTTCCGCCTGCGGGATGGTCCTGGACTGGGGCGTATAGGGCACGAATTGACCCTGCTGGAAGAGCTGGATGTCGCCCGTTGTAGGATCCATGACGGAGAACTGCACCCAGCCATTGCGTATCATGCGACCGATCTCGGCATGGCAGTTCATGATCCCCAGCATGATGTCCGGGGTCGATTCCACGACGAAGAGCAAGCGAACCGGTTCATGAATTTCCACCATCTGCCAGGGCAATCCGGTACGGAGGTCGCTCGCTGCGCCATCCATGACTCCCACCAGCCCTGTGACGTTGTGAGGCAACTTGGTATCGCAGCCATATCCCGATGAATCGACGTGCGAGAAGTAGTATTCGAGGTTGATGCCTCCACACACCGGTAGTGCTGCGTTCATTAAGCGTAGCAGCGTGCTGCCTTGCGAATCATCCTGTGTCGGGTCGTACGATGTCAGAAAGGCTCGCCGATCCAGGAACAACCCTCGCGATATATCGCGCCGTCCGACGATGCAGATCGCATTGGTGGCATGGCCTAGCTCCGGGCGAACCTGGGCCAGGTCTTCGCTACGGTGCTCCACGTGCAGATGGGCCTTGGCAGGGCTGAGGTCCAGCGGAGCGGACATGAAGCGTCTGCAACGTTCGTGAGCGTTACGTTCACAGACTGTCTGCATTTGCCTTTTGGTCTGGCCGAATTCTTCACGGTGGGTAGCCGGGATGCGCTCTTCTTCGAAGAACTGCACCGTATCATCGCAGGTGTTATGAAAACCACCGATGAACCATGTATCAGAAGGAATGTCGATCTTTCTCGTTTGCAGGATGGCACGCACACGAGGATCGTTGAGCATTTGTGCCAGCGCTCGGCCGTTGGGAGCGCCAGAGCTGCCACCACAGGCTCCACAGTCGTAAGCAGACTTGTGTGGGTTGTTGAGACTGTCCGACCCATGACCGAGAATAACCACAAGACGTGCCAGGCGATGAATCAGCCCGATGTCACGCAGCAGCCGTTCAGCAATGTTGGCCATCTCCTCCAGTGAGTATCCAATCTGATCGCCCTGCTGGCCGGGTTGGCTGGTCCGGCGTTCGAGGACGAGTTGTGTGGAAGGAGGCTGCAACACCGAGCGTTGAAACCATTCACGCACTTTGGCTGCCAGGCGGGGGAAGAGAATGCGAGCAACCAGCGGGGCTGTTGCAAAGACTCCCAGTCCAGCGGACAGAAACGCCCCCAGCGTAGCTGAGCGAGTGCCGGTGCGAAATCGCTGGGAGGCTGCACCGATCACCTTGCGGTTTCGTGACCTCTGCTCGTGGTGTTCCTCCAGGCCTTCGCTGACTTGTTCCTTGACCCAGTGCTGTGGGGTAACGATGATCGGGCAGAGCGGGACATAGTAGGCATCCGAAATGCCCTGATAGTACATCGCCACGCCAAAGAACCCGGCTGCTCCGAACGTTTCACAGGTGGGAATCACTTCCTCGAAGTGACGACGAAATGACTCCTCGCGCTCGTCCAGGCAGGTAATGACCTGGATGCTGGCTCGCTTGCGAGAGCGTTGCTGACGTTGATGATTGATATGCAAAGCATCTAAAGTCTGTGTTCGGAATCGTCTTTCATAGGCAAGATGAAACAGTCGACGCCGTTCCAGGGAATGGATTTTATTCAGTTCTTTGAATAATCGACCCCAATCATTCTGCGACAACTGATACATTTCACGGGGCGACCAGCCGAGTAACTGTGCCAGTTGAAAGACAGCGTACGTCCGTTCCACCACCGAAGGCTGAGACGGTGCTGGTCGTTGTTGCTTCAATCGTTCCAGGATCGTTTGTGGTGTCGCAGACGAACCAAAGTGTTCCTGTATTTTCATTTCCAGAGCCACTTGATCGAGTATCAGGCGAATGGCTAGAAACTCGGTCAGTGACTGGGCTGGCACAGGACAGGCTACACGATCGCCTCGCAGTTCAATCTGTCGAATCATCCCCGCCCAGCCAGGCAAAGCCAATAGCGTGGCTGTCAGATACATTTCTCGTTGATCGTTTGCAATGTTCAGCCAGTTGAGCACATCATGGATGACATCCAGCGGAGATTTCCCGATGGTCAATAACTCCTGTGTTTTCGCCTGAATGCGCAACTTCCAGGTATCGGGTGATCCTGCTGCCTGCGCATGCAAGTGCAAGAATGCCTGGAAAAACCCGTTATCCCTGTGGGGCAGTGGCCAGTGAGAAATACCCTGATCGAGATACGATGCGCAGAAACGTATCAACACTTCGTTGACAGGCTGGTCGATATCGCAGCCGGTTGCCTGCAGCATCCAGTCTCGAGCCCGCTGCATCGGTGCTGGATCATCAGCAGTTGCGACGGGTGTAGTTTCCACAACTGCTTCGCACACATGCCATAAGAGTTCGCAGGCAACTGCTTCCCAGGTGGATTCATCCCATCGTTCGATGTTCCTGCTATCGAAACGTAGCAGGAGTTGCTTGAGCCAGGAGGGGTGTTTGCCGTTCTGACTGGTACGTAAATCACGCATGACCCAGTGACGGGTTTCCGCCAGGATTCTCCTGCGCAGTGTGGTGGACAGGCTGCTGCGCAGTTTCTGCAGTGACTGAGATTCCGCCAGGTGAAAACGCAGCTCCGCCTGAAGTGCAGTGAACAAAGGCTGCTCGAGGAGTATCAGCCACATTTGCAGGCGGCTGGTCTGATGAACGATCACTTCATCGGCCTGTAGTCCCAGTTCTTCGCGAAGGACACTTTGCAGGTCTTCCAGCCGGATGCGTCCTTTGCTCAGTTCACTGCGAAACCGTTCTTCCGTCAGGTACGGTTCGCAGCCAAAGACTTTTGCCCCCTGCTGCACAGCCTGGTGAAACGGCAGATGCTCGAATGCGTGCAGGGTATTGTGGTGGATGAAGACCGTGATCGGACCTTGAGCAGGCAGGAAGTGGGCGGCGTGTTCGATCCAGGCTTGCAACTTCTGGTGGACAACCTTGTTTTCGGAATCACCTTCAGCATGTTCCGCGTGATCGTACGGTGGTGTTAACTCCACGGAACTCTCCGAGAAAGCCGCATCGAAGTGCTATCAGATGGCATCATATTCGTAACCTGTGCCGCCTCTGAGCTTCCATTCCTCCGATCATACACTGAGGTACCGCCAAGCTGTCAAGAGTAACGTGGTGAGGCATGGTTCACATTGACTGCATAACGCATAGTTTGCTACATGCTGATGATAACTGAATAATTTGATAAGAGTGGTTTTCTTTCCTCGAATGAACTGGTCATGCTCAGCTTTCGCTGGCGTTATCTGATACCCTTCGCACTGATCGCCTTTTGCCTCGTCAGCTTGTGCGTTCTGACAGGCATTTCACTCTTTCGCCAGCAGTCAGCACTGGCTCAAATCCTGCATGAGAATCTGCGCAGTCGTCGGGCAGCCATCGAATTGGAAGAGTGTTTGATTGATCTGATCGCTCTCAAGAATGATCAGGCTGAAACGTTGTCAGCACTTCATCAACGATTAAGGCTGTTGATTCTGAGATTGAAAGAAGTTGCCAATGAAGAAAAAGAGCAGCAACTGTATGCTTCTGTCTCACAGGAGTTTGACAGTTACCTCAACAAATGGAAAGCGATAGCATCCAGCGATGCCAGCCGGCAGGAACAACTGCGTAAGGAGGCAAGGGCCTACCTGGAAAGCAAGATCCTGATGCCTTGTCGGGCATTTGAGCAGTTCAATATCGAACGCATCGAAACCTCTGCAGAGAATCGTGAGCGAGTCCTCATGCAATTGACTTGGGGAATGGTGGTGATCGGACTTCTCGGTGGTGTTGCAGGGCTGGTTCTTGGATTCGGCCTCACACGCAGCCTTTCTCAGTCAATCAACAGGCTCCATGTCCAGATTCGCGATGCTGCAGGAAAACTGAAACCGGATCAGACTGAAATCGTCTTCACGAAGGATGGTGATTTTGCCGGCTTGCACGCCGAGATCGAACGCCTCACTGCGCACATCGAAACGACTGTACGCAACCTGCAGCAGCGGGAATATGAAGTGGCCCGGGCGAAACAACTGGCAGCAGTCGGCCAGTTGGCTGCCGGGGTAGGACACGAAATCCGCAACCCGTTGACTTCCATCAAAATGCTGGTGCAGACCGGGCTGGAAGATCAGGAACAGGCTCTGGTGGCTGAAGACCTGAAAGTGATTGAAGGGGAAATACGTCGCATGGAACATTCCCTGCAGCGCTTCCTCGATTTCTCCCGACCTGTCAAAGCTGAGAGCAAAGAGACAGATCTAACAGCAATCATCAGCAGTGTTGTTGACTTGATCAAGGGGCGTGCCTCCAGGCAACATGTCCAGATTGAACAACGGTATCCTGTTCATGAACCGATGTGGTTAGTCATCGATGGTGAACAGATTCGACAAGTGCTGGTGAACATCTGCATGAACGCTCTCGATGCCATGCCCACCGGCGGGACACTAAGCATTGATGCAAAACGTCTGCCGAACGGCAGCACCTGCATGGAACTGATCGATACGGGGCCGGGCATCTCCGGGGACATTCTCCCCCGCTTGTTTGAGCCCTTTGCCAGCAGTAAGACAACGGGGCTGGGGCTTGGCCTGGTGATCTCCAAACGCATCATTGAAGAACACCTGGGAACACTCTCGATAGAGAAAGCCAGCCCGCACGGGACTCGTGTTGTCATCAGTCTCCCTGGAACGGTTCAGAGCAACTAGCCGAGGAGAAGTATGCTTGAATTATTAGTGGTGGATGATGAGGCTGCGATCCAGCACGCTTTCCGTAAAGCGTTTCGCGACCAGGATATCTCCATCAGGCATGCTGATTGTGCAGTGGAAGCTGTCCGCCAGATTGGTCAGCATCGTCCGGATGTCATCGTGCTCGACATCCACCTGCCTGATGCTACTGGCCTGGAAACGCTCCAGCGCATTCGACAGATAGATGCTCGTATCCCTGTCATTCTCATCACCGGACACGGTACTTCAGAACTGGCCATCGAGGCGATGAAAGAAGGCGCGTTCGACTACCTGCTCAAGCCTTTGGAACTCGCGGAGCTTCGCGAGTTGATTCAACGTGCCATGCGTTCCAGCCAGTTGATGAGCAAGCCAGCGGCTATCTCCGATATTGATCCGGAACCCGCCACGGGTGATATCCTGATTGGCAAATGCCCAGCCATGCAGGATGTGTATAAAGCCATCGGCCGGGTTGCACGCCAGGAAGTGACAGTGCTGATTCTGGGTGAATCAGGGACCGGCAAGGAACTGGTGGCCCGGGCCATCTATCAGCATTCGCAGCGAGCCGAGCGGCCCTTCGTGGCCATCAATTGCGGCGCCATTCCCGAGAACCTGGTAGAAAGCGAACTCTTCGGGCATGAAAAGGGTGCGTTCACCGGTGCAGATCGCAAACGCATCGGCAAGTTCGAGCAAGCCCGAGGGGGCACGATTTTCCTGGATGAAGTAGGCAATCTCCCCATGCTGGCTCAGATGAAGATGCTCCGATTGATCCAGGAGCAGCAGTTTGAACGGGTAAATGGTGAGGAACTGGTTCAAACAGATGTCCGGCTCATTGCTGCCACCAATGCCAGCCTGGAAAAGATGGTCGAAGCAGGGACCTTTCGAAAAGATCTCTTCTTCCGATTGAATGTTTTCACGATCAGCTTGCCTCCACTGCGGGAGCGAGGCGATGACCTGATTCTGCTGATCGACCATTTCGTTCGCCGCTATGCGAGAGAACTTGGCAAAGCTGTCCCGAGTCTGCCTGCGGAAACCATTGCCTGTCTTCAGGCGTACCCCTGGCCGGGCAACGTGCGTGAACTGCAGAGCGTCATCAAGCAATCGCTGCTGCAGATGAGAGGAAACCTGTTGCTGATCGATGATCTCCCGGGCACAATCACTGGCCAGGTAAGGCAAGCAGTAGTCGAAGAGCAGGCTATCTATGGAAACTTCGATTGGGACGAGTTTGTCAATAGTCGCATCGCCAGTGGAACCGAACAGCTCTACGCCGAAGGTCTCGAAAAGATGGAGCGAGAAGTGTTGCTTCGCACACTGCGACATACTGAAGGCAACCAGTTGCGTGCGGCGAAGATTCTAGGCATCACTCGAGGAAGCCTGCGTACCAAAATTCGCTCGTTGAACATAAACATCAATCGGGAGGTATGGTCCGATGACGAACAGGAAGGTTCTTGATTAATCAGCAAGTGTTCGAGCATCGACATGTTTCGCTGAAGAACCCATCGAACGCTCATGTGCAAGCGACAGCATGCCACCTGATATTGTCTTTGCCTGGAACCCATTTTGCGATAATATCCGTGCTGCCAGATAGGCTCGCTGCCCCGAACGGCAGATGACATGGATCTCCCGATCCCTGGGTAACTCGTTCATGCGTGAACGAAGCTGGCCGATGGGGATGTGGATCGCTTCAGGCACATGCTCAGCGGCCAGTTCCGAAGCCTCCCGCACATCGAGGAGAAAGCCCTCGTTCGCCTTCTCCCAGTGAACCACTGGCATATCACCACGCAGGATGTCAGCAGCCACCATACCCACAAAGTTGACCGGGTCTTTTGCACTGCCAAACTGCGGAGCATAGCACAGCTCAGCTTCCTCAAGATCATAAACTGTTGCGTTCATCTGCATCATGCCTGCGATGGTGCTGATCCGCTTATCGACATTGTCTTCTCCCATTCCCAGAGCGCCGAGCACGCGCCCATCCGATTTCCGGAAGATGACTTTAAGAGCAATCGGCTTGGCTCCCGGGTAGTAGCCTGCATGGGAATTCGGATAGAGGTAGATCTTCTCGTAGTCGGTGTCGCCGATTCGTTTCAACAGCTTCTCGCTGACTCCTGTCCAGGCAACGGTGATATCAAATACCTTGATGATGGAGGTGCCCTGGGTGCCACGGTATCGCATAGCACGGCCAGCAATCACATCAGCAGCAATGCGGCCCTGCCGATTGGCAGGACCAGCCAGTGGTATCAGGCTCTGCTGGCCTGTCACCCAATCCCTGACTTCGATGGCATCGCCGACTGCAAAGATGTCCGGGTTGCTCGTTCGCAGTTGATCATCGACAAGGATGCCACCACGTTCACCGATCTTCAGACCTGCTGTTTTGGCCAGAGTGGTATCGGGGCGAACACCGAGCGCCAGGATCACCAGGTCTGCCGGATAGGACTTTCCAGACTTCGTCTGAACGTCAATTCCGCCATGATCGCCTTGCTTAAACCCAGCTACTCCATCGTTGAGGGCCACGTGGACGCCATGCTTTTTCATATGGGCTTCCAGAGCATGGGCGTGCTCGGGATCGATCGGAGGAAGTACCTGATCGATCATCTCCACAACAGTTACGTCAAATCCGCGATGGACGAGGTTCTCAACCATTTCCAGCCCGATGAAGCCGCCACCAATCACCACGGCCCGGGGTTGCGGTTTGCTGGCCTGGTCATCTGCAACGTGAAGCAACTTGCGATGGGCAATCCACTCGTTGATGGCTCGGGCATCGGGGACCGTACGAACGTGGAAGATGCCTGGAAGATCGATGCCCGGCAACGGTGGCCGCACCGAAATACCGCCGGGTGCCAGCACCAGCTTGTCGTAAGACTCCGTCATCACTTCGCTGGTCTGCAGATCCTTCAGTTTGATTTTCTTGTCGTTAGGCAGAATCTCGATTGCTTCGCACTGGGTTCGGACATCGATGGCAAACCGCTGCCGGAACATCGCCTCGCTGGATACCAGCAGACTCGATTCCTTGACAATCACTCCGCCAACATGGTAGGGAAGTCCGCAGTTGGCATACGAGACGTAGGGGCCGCGTTCCACCATGATGATTTCGGCTTTCTCGTCCAGTCTGCGCAAACGAGCTGCACAGGAGGCTCCACCAGCTACTCCACCCACGATGATGACTTTCATCTGAGATCCTTCCACGCCTGATATGCTCGTTATTTTCTTCCTTCGCCATCGGAAGGAAGAGAGTCATGGATGCGTCACGGTTGAGTAGATTTCTTAGCATCTTCCCAAAGCCGAAAGCCTCCAAGAAATGCATGAGCGTTATCACCCTGTCGACATCCGTCCGGCAGCTTCTTCAGCTTCTTGGCGTTACCGCCACCAATGACGACATCATCGAGCAGGAGTACGGAGATAAAACCCTTCACCACTTCCCTGACGCGCTTTTCCCATTTCTTTCGGCCTAACCTTTCGAGTCCGCGTTTGCCGAGATCATCTTCGAAGGTCCTTTTCCTGATCGCGAGATGAGCAAGCTCCATCGGGACGACGGTGCCCTCAACGACCATGGCACTGCCAAGCCCTGTTCCCAGACCCAGGAAGAGCATGGTGCCGCCTTGATAGCTTCCCAATGCCTGCATGGCTGCATCGTTGATCATCTTCACCCTGCAACCCAGTGCAGTCTCGAAATCGAAGCCGACCCAGCCTGAGCCGAGGTTCTTGGGTTCAGCAACTGGATGGTCATGCCGCACCGGGCCGGGATACCCGATGGAGACGACATCGTACTTCCAATCCGCCGTCAGTTTTTTGACGCCGTCCACCATGAGTTGTGGCGTCATAGTGGGGCCAGATTCAAAGCGGCGACGTTCCGTTTCGCCAGTCACGAGCATCTTCACACTGGTCCCGCCGATATCGATACTCAACACATTCATTGTTGGTGTCCCCTGTT
>CAYPJB010000049.1:0-15763 GCA_964410845.1 uncultured Bacteroidales bacterium
AGATTACTCAGATGCATTAAGCTGGCTGGGGCTGGAATTACAGCCGACACCAGGACCGAGCAGTACTTCCAACTGGAAACTCCGTGTTCGCGAGCAAATTAGCAGCGAACAGAAAAGGCGACTCAAAAACTGGTTGTCTGGAAAGAATAACGGGAAGTAGTTTCTTCAATAGTCCTCTGTCTGCCACCCCATCCTACCTATTCTCCGCCCTTCACACTACCATGCATTGACAACTTTGCACCAGCCGGCTATCTGCCTGCTTTCCATTATTCGGCGAGAGGCTAATGTTCGTCTGGGGGCGCGGGGGGAAAGTGTTGCTGCGCTGGTCAGCCATTCTATGGCTGATGTTGTTCTGTATTTGCCTTTCGCCTTCTCGCCTCTTCGCTACTGATGTTCCACATTGGCTGCCTCAATACCAGCTTGATCTGAAGCTGGATCTTCAAGCGAAGAAGCTCTGGGGTGTCGAAAAAGTCACTTTCTACAATCGCCATGAAAGACCAGCCAGCGAACTCGTCTTCAATGCGTACTCGCGTTACAAGATTCCCGATGAGGATAGCGTCAAGCTTGCCAAGACGCTCGAACTCTTGCGTTCCAATCCGAGCGATGGCACTCATTGGATAGGCGAGCGGTCGCAGGTTCAGTCCGTTTTCACCAATGATGCACGAGGAGTTCAACGCTCCATCCCTTTCGTCTGGCGGAAGGACATGCACACCGCCTTCGAAGTAGCGCTGGCTACACCACTCAAGAAGGGCGAAAGCATCACGGTCGAGATTCACTTCACCCTCGATCTGCCTGAAAAAGAGGGGCGTTGGGGCCACCGGGAAGGGATCACCTTCCTGACGCATGCTCTACCTGCCCTCGCCTATTATGACGAAAAAGGCTGGCAGCCCACGCCCTTTGTTGCCTGGCATCAGCCCTTCTTTCAGGAAGCCGGCATCTACAATGTCCGCCTGACTCTGCCCGAAGATCAGAAAGTTGCCTGTACTGGAACCATCCTGGCTGAGAGTTCACTGGGCGATGGCAACAAGCTTGTGAGTATTGCCAGTTGCTGTGCACGTGAATTTTCCATGTGCTGTTCCAATCGTTACCAGGAATGGTCTAGGCAAGTCGAAGGAACCAAGGTGCGTGTTCTCGCATTGCCTGAACATGGCGAGATGGCCCAACGTTGCCTGAATGTAGCCTGCGATGCGATTCCACTTTACAATCGCTGGTTTGGCCCGTACCCCTTCGGCGACTTCTGCATTGCTGAAAGCCACTTCGCCTGGAATGGCAATGAATGTTCCGGCATGGTGATGATCGATAGTCGAGTGATGAAACTGACGCCGATCCTGGCAAAATACATCGATCACTTGATCAGCCATGAAACGCTCCACCAGTGGTGGTACAACATTGTCGGCACCAATGGTTACAGGGAAACCTTCATGGATGAAGGGGTAGCCTGCTACTTCACTGCCAAGGTGATGCAGAAGAAGTTCGGCAGAAATTCCAAGCTCCTCCAATATCCCATCGGCCAGGATTGGCTTCCCAACGTGAAACACGAAGACTATCGTTTCTATGGCATGTATGGAACACTGGCCCGCAAGGAAGAGACCATCAGCGTTCAGGAAATGGAGAAGTTCGGCAACGTTGTCACACTGTTCAGCATGACCTATGACCGAGGCGCCAAGATCTTCAACATGATTGAAGAGCGTATCGGCGAAGAGGCTCTCTTTGATTTCATGCGTATTCTCTACGCCAAGTATCAGTTCCGCATTCTCTTCATCGCTGACTTCCAGCGTGAACTCGAAGTGTATACTGGTCGTAGCTGGAAAGAATTCTTTGATCGCTGGCTCTACAACGTCGGCGGCAGCGACTGGAAGGTCAGCGATGTGATTCTGAACCAATCTGAGGGAAAAGGTGGCTCCGTTCGTGCCACCATTCGTGTACAGCAACTGGCTGAGTTCACTGAACCAACTTATCTGGGCTTCCGGTTCAAAGGCGATAAGGAATACACCCTTCGTCTTCCTGTCCGACCTGGTGAATCACTACCCGGGATGACCTTGCCAGGTAATGGAAATGCACCTGCCACTTCGTTTGCATCGTGGACGCTCCCTTCGACGTTTGAAACGGAACAACTTGCTAAATCGCATGGGCTCGTACCTCTTCAGTATCTGACTGATTCGGATGGCAAGGGCATGACGATTGTTGTCGATCTCCCTCGTATGCCGGAACAGGTGACGATCGATCCGGATCAGGTACAGGTGGATAAGAACCCAGCGAACAATCACTGGAAATTCGAGCCTGACATCCGCATCACTCCACTGCTGACTCCGCTTGATGAGACTGACATTACCACGTCGTACGATCGCTGGAATATCATGGCGGGGCCATGGCTGGGCATCAATCGTCCTCAGTTTGGACAACGAGCATATGCAGGACTTCGTGCTGATCTCTATCGTCTGCAAACGTTCCAGGGCGGCGGTTATGTCGCCTGGGATGCCACCGATCAAGATGTCAAAGCTGGTGCTGATCTGATCTTCCAGCGCTGGCCAGGCTCCAACTGGGAAGTTGGCGCGCAATACGACCACAGCCTGACGAATGACTGGGCTAACCTGAAACGGGATCGTGGTCGCATGTATGGACGATACATCATTCACGAAACGCCAAGTCTCTACATGAATCCGGTCGAGTACATCGAAGGTTACACCAGAATGGAGACAGTTGCTCCAGGAAGCGGTGATGGCCGCTACGTGCCTCCTGGAGTGGAGAGTTACAACAGCCAGGCTGGCATCGGTGTCCGCTGGTATCGCAACTACCTGACCCCCTACTGGGACCCTGAGGGTGGCTACAAATTCGATTTCAACATGGAACATGGCCTGCCTATCGTAGGCACCTACTCCTGGTACGAGCGAGTACAGGCTGAGTTTGTGTATGTCAAATCAATGCCGGAAGATCTGGGTTACTTCTCCGCTAGTAAATGGGCGTTTCGGCTGTGGGGCGGCATGGGCCTGCCTGACAATGGCTTCCACTTCCAGCTCGGCGGACCTGACCGCGTTCGCGGCCTGGATCGGAATGATATTGAAGGAGATAAAGGCTGGATCACCAGCGTGGAATGGCGATTGCCACTATGGAAGAATGCCAACACTGATTTTCTCTACCGCATTGGTGAGATGCAGAACCTCTATCTCACACTCTTTTATGATGGCGGTGAATTGTACCTCGATGGCCAGTCCCAGGGAGGAATCGTTCACTCGGTGGGTTCTGGACTTCGGTTCGATCTCGCCTGGCTGGGTTTCATCGAACGCACCACGATTCGACTTGATGTAGCCAAGGCCGTCAATCGAGATAAACCAGTGCAATTCTGGTTTGGACTGCAACACGCTTTCTAGCAACTCATACGGACGCTTCGACATACCGATACCATGTTGAACTTGCAGTCATCTGTAAACTAGCAGCATGCACACCGCACTCAATGACATCTATGTGCAGGAATCGCGTGCCGTCTTCTCAACATTGGTGCGACTGTTAGGCGATTTTGACCGTGCTGAAGAAGCCATGCACGATGCCTTTGCTGCTGCTCTGCAGCAATGGCCGACTGAAGGCATACCGAAGAATCCCAGAGCCTGGCTTGTCTCGACGGGTCGCTTCAAGGCCATCGATGCCCAGCGTCGACTTGCTCGACACCGTGCATTACTACCGGAACTAGCTCGTCAACAGCAGACGACAACTGAAGATCTGGTAGACGAGCACGTTGAAGATGATCAACTGCGATTAATCTTCACCTGCTGTCACCCTGCCCTATCACCAGAAACCAAAGTGGCTCTAACCTTGCGTGAGATCTGTGGCCTGAGCACCGAGGCCATTGCCAGTGCTTTCCTCCTGCAGCCCAGTGCTATCGCTCAACGTATTGTTCGTGGTAAATCCAAAATCCGGGATGCCCATATACCTTACGTCATTCCCACCAAGGCTGATCTGCCCACACGGCTCGAAGCGGTTCTCGACGTTATCTATCTCGTCTTTAATGAAGGCTACTCCACTTCATCGGGACAGCAACTTTTGCGCATCGACCTGGCACAGGAAGCCATCCGACTCTGTCGCTTGCTGGTCGACTTGTTGCCAGATGCAGAAGTGCTGGGGTTACTATCACTGATGTTGCTGCAACACTCTCGAAGGGGTGCCAGGTTGACAGCTGATGGTGATCTGGTTTTGCTGGAAGATCAGAACCGCAATCTGTGGGATCGAGCGGCTATCGAGGAGGGCCAACGTCTGCTACAACAGATTATTGCCACCGGCCAGATGGGATCCTTTGCACTGCAAGCCGCCATTGCTGCGGAGCATGCTCAAGCACCGAGTACTGCAGCCACCAATTGGGACAGGATGGTGAAGTGGTACGATCTGCTGTTGCAGGCACATCCCTCACCGATTATCGAACTCAACCGAGCGGTCGCACTCGCCATGCGAGACGGACCTGCCGCTGGACTCACTATCATCGATAAGCTACTTGGCAGTGGCGCACTCACGAAATATGCCTTGGCTTACGCTGCTCGGGCTGATCTCTGTCGCAGACTGGGACGAACCAAAGAAGCGAAAACTGCCTACGAAACAGCCCTAAATCTCACTCAGCAGGAACCCCAGCGACGCTTTCTTCAGAAGCGACTGCAGGAATTTGCATAATTTTTAACTTTCCTGTCGATCTTGATTCTCCGTCAGCGACTATATGCAAAAGCAAGGAGAATTGTCATGAAAGCAACGGCACAACAGGAACACCACTGGTTGCAGCAACTCGTGGGTAGCTGGGAATATGTACAAACATGCGTCATGGGTCCGGATAAGCCACCTTCTCAATCAACAGGCAAAACCCACATCCGATCATTGGGCAAGCATTGGATAATCGTCGAGAGCGAATTCGAAATGGAACTTGGGACGACGGAGAAATCGATCATCACTTTGGGGTATGACCCAGCGAAGAAACTCTTTGTTGGCACCTTCGTCGCATCCATGATGGCCATGCTCTGGAATTACGAAGGCAATCTCGATGCTGGACATCGCATCCTCACACTGGATGCCAGGGGCCCCAGCTTTATTGGTGATGGCACTGCGAATTATCAGGACATCATCGAGATTGTTGACAAGGATCATCATCTGTTCCGTTCCCGCATTCAGAACAAAGATGGCTCCTGGATGCAGTTCATGGAATCCACATACACTCGCAACAGCTAGGAACTCACCATGAAATACATGCTCCTGATCTACAGCAATGAAAATGACTGGACTGACAGCGAACGAGAAGCCTGTTTCGAAGAATCGACGAAATTCACGCACGAACTCCATGATCGTGGGCAGTTCGTTGCTGCTTCACCTCTTCACCCGGTGGCTACTGCTACCTGTGTCCGCATTCGTGAAGGCAAACGACTGGTCACCGATGGCCCGTTTGCTGAAACCCACGAACAACTGGGTGGCTACTTCATCGTCGAAGCCAGGGATCTGGACGATGCTCTCCACATCGCTTCCAGGATACCTGCTGCCCGCAAAGGCACCGTGGAAGTCAGACCGATAGTTGAACTGCAAGGATTAGCTTCACCAAACCACTAGAGATTGAAGCGTCAACCCTGAGTAAGCTCAAAAAGGAACCTTCCCATGAAAGTCATGGTCATCGTCAAAGCTTCGAAAGACTCCGAAGCAGGCATCATGCCCAGTCAGGAACTTCTTACTGCCATGATGAAGTACAACGAAGAACTCGTCCAGGCAGGCATTATGCAAGCTGGCGAAGGGTTGCGACCATCTTCCAAGGGAAAGCGTATCCGGTTTGAGGGTGACAATCGCCTCGTCATTGACGGCCCTTTTGCCGAAACGAAAGAACTCATTGCCGGCTACTGGATATGGAAAGTGAACTCGATGGACGAAGCTGTCGCCTGGCTCAAAAAGTGTCCCAATCCCATGCCCGGAACCTGCGAAGTCGAAATCCGTCCTATCTTTGAAATGGAAGACTTCGGCGAAGCGATGACTCCAGAACTTCTCGAACAGGAAGCAACTTTAAGAACCAAAACAGAGATGCTAGCGGCTCAATGAATTCTCTGGAATTCACCAGGTAAAGATGTACCATCCACTTCTACTTCTCAGTCGGAGTAATTCATGAGTAGCGTTCGCGTGCTTGTTGGAACTCGCAAAGGAGCGTTCGTCCTCACCAGCGATGGCAAAAGAGACAAATGGACCATCGCAGGCCCTCATTTTGCTGGCTGGGAAATCTTTCATGTGAAAGGCTCACCCGTTGACCCGAATCGTCTATACGCCTCGCAATGGACGAGCTGGTTTGGACAGCAGATTCAGCGTTCCAATGATGGTGGAGTCACGTGGGAACCTGTGGATAACAAGTTCGTCTATGAAGGCACCCCCGGCACCCATATGTGGTACGATGGCACCCCACATCCCTGGGAATTCAAACGTGTCTGGCACCTCGAGCCGAGCCTGAACGACCCAGATCA
This sequence comes from uncultured Bacteroidales bacterium, assembly GCA_964410845.1. Classification (GTDB taxonomy): domain Bacteria; phylum Planctomycetota; class Planctomycetia; order Gemmatales; family HRBIN36; genus JAEUIE01. The sequence continues at coordinate 6,462 of CAYPJB010000049.1, forward strand.
CGTCTATGCCGGTGCAGAAGATGCTGCCTTCTTCGAAAGCAAGGATGGCGGCAAGTCCTGGAAGGAACTGCCGGGCTTGCGCAACAACTCGGGTGACAAATGGGCACCCGGAGCTGGCGGCATGGGGTTGCATACTATTCTAATCGACGAGGCAAACCCTCAGAGAATGTTCATTGCCATCTCTGCTGCCGGGGCCTTCCGCACGGAAGATGGCGGGCAGAGTTGGAAAGCTATCACCAGGGGCCTCCATTCGAAGTACATGCCCGATCCGACGGCGGAAGTGGGGCACTGCGTTCACCGCATCGCCCGCCATAAGGCCAAGCCCAACACGCTCTATATGCAAAAGCACTGGGATGTCATGCGGAGCGACGATTCAGGTGACAACTGGTATCGTGTCAGCGGCAACTTGCTGACCGACTTCGGCTTCCCCATCGATGTACATGCCCACGAACCGGAAACCATCTACGTTGTGCCTATCAAAAGCGATTCTGAACACTACCCTCTCGATGGCAAGCTGCAGGTCTGGCGAAGCAAAACGGGGGGCAACCAGTGGGCCCCCCTCACGAACGGCCTGCCACAGGAAAATTGCTACGTCAATATTCTCCGTGATGCTATGGCTGTCGATTCCCTGGATGACTGTGGCATCTACTTCGGCACTACTGGCGGCCAGGTCTACTGTTCACCGGACGGAGGCGATCATTGGAAGCCTATCGCTTCGTACCTGCCGGCCGTGCTTTCCGTAGAGGTGCAGACGCTGCCATGATACGTGTGGTTTTGCCATACCATCTGCAAACGCTGGCAAAGGTTCAGGGCGAAGTGACTCTGGAAGTGACTGCCCCTGTCACCCTCGGTTCACTGTTGGATACACTGGAAGCAAAGTTCCCCACTCTGCAGGGTACCATTCGTGAACATGTCACTATGAAACGCCGACCGCTGGTACGTTTCTTTGCCTGCGAAGAAGATATCTCAAAAGAGAACTACACCTTTGCCCTTCCCGATGCCATCACGACTGGCAAAGAGCCTTTCTTTGTCATCGGAGCCATAGCAGGAGGTTAGACAGTAACTGCGTGACAAGGTTATTCGGAACCTTGAATGCACCAGTTTGCCACGTCTTCAAAATTGCACATCCAGGGTCGTGCTGCACGAAGCTCATCTTTGTCGCACTTACCAGGGGTTAGTCATGCTCTACGTACTCATTGCAGCCGGTGTCGCGCTTCTGTTCCTGCTCGTCTTCCTCTACTTCGTCTCTACCAAACCCGACACCTTCCGCATTGAGCGGGAGGCGACCCTTTCTGCTCCTCCAGACAAAATCTTTGCCATCCTGAACGATTTCCATCAGTGGCCTGCCTGGTCTCCCTGGGAGAAACTCGATCCCGATATGAAACGAGATTACAGCGGCTCCGATTCTGGAGCAGGAGCAACATACGCCTGGGAAGGCAACAAGAAGGTGGGAGCAGGACGGATGGAGATCAAGGAATCGCACCCTGCCTCCAAGCTCGTAGTCAAGCTGGACTTCATCAAGCCGTTCGCTGCCAGCAACACCACGGAGTTCACGCTCCAACCCACCTCTTCTGGTACTCATTTGACCTGGGCCATGCACGGCCCCCAACCCTTCATGAGCAAGCTGATGTGCAGCCTGATCAACATGGATAAACTCGTCGGAAAGGACTTCGAGACTGGCTTGGCCAATCTGAAAGCACACGTCGAAGCGTAGCAACTGTGTGCCATCCCCCCTACAAACGGCCCACTGAATGCTACTTTTCTTGTGCGAACCCCCTATTTCCTCTTTGATGACTCCGGGGATAGGGTAAACTAGGTATCTAGTAGTTTCGTGAGACTGCGCGAAGTGAAGGCGTGGAGAGGCGACCATGACGATTGCACAGATTGTACTAGCGAGCCTCAACATCATTGTTGCGATTGCCATGTTTTACCTGGCAGGCCAGAGTGCTTATGCACGAGCTGCCTGGACGGCACAAGTGCGAGGCCTCGAAAAGCTCCGTGATGGCACCCAAACGGGTGAATGGCTGAAAGACCTGAAAGGTCCTGAACTGGATATCCTTCGTAGCCGAATTGTTGTCGACGAAGGCACCTTCATGACACTGGAACCTGCGGATCGCCAGTCTCTGGTATCCAAGCTGCGTGGAACCGAAGGTGATTCAGATGTAGTAAAAAGCGATGCTGGCATACGCTCTGAAATCGCCAAGCTCTTCTGGAGCACTGGGCAACGCACGCTTGTGAAGAAAGCTGGCGGCGAGACGAAAGATGGCGAAAAGAAGTCCTATGATGTCAACAACGATCCCGAAGCTCAAAGACGAACCCCACCTTCGAAACTGTTGAATGTAGATGATCCTGAGGTAGCAGCCTGGGCCAAAAAACTTGGACCAGCTGGCTTCACCAAGCTTGTTAGAGCTGCTATTCAGCAACAGCATCCGATTCTTGAACTGGATACCCGCGAAGCCGCTGCCAAGCTGTACTTTGCCCGCAGCAGATTAGCCATGGCGAAGGACGATCAGGCTCGTATCAAGGTCGAAGTTGATGAGCTCGGAAAACGTCGAGATGTCGAGAAGGAACTGCTTCGACAGGCTGAATACGAAAATCTCGAACGTCGTCGCGAAATCACCAAGCTCGAAGCTGATGTTGAGGAAGCTCTTAGTGCCTTAACGTTGGCCCTGGGTCGCGAAGCAGACAAGAAACGCACCTTCGAAGAAATCAAACAAAAGACAACCAAAGCTGCTGACGATAGCGACAAGCTGGTGAACGCTATCAAGAGCAAAGAAGACAATTAATGTGCCGAGGGGCATCTGCCCCCGGAGTCGCACGCAACAAGGGAAGCAGAACATGCTGACGACTATCGGCAAAATCCTGGTATACGCTACACTGGTGCTCAGCCTGGTGGGGCTCGGCATCTCGGTATGGGCTGTTGCAGATACCACCGACTATAAGGCTCTCGTTGCCAAGCTCAACAGCGAGATCACTAAAGAAAACAACGCCCGCCAGTTTGAAGTGGCTCAGCTGGATATGCTGCTGAAAAAGATCAGTGCTCGCGATACGAAAATCGCCCGCGGCCCGGACGAAATCGCTGCCAACAAGGATGTCACTATTGCTGACGCCCTCAAACAGGCAGCCGAGATTGAACAGCAACTCAAACAACTGACTGATAGCGTGCAGGTGGACATCACTGCTCGCAACAGCCTTTTCAATGAACTCCAGTCACTTCGCGAGAAGCTGCGAGTAGAGAAGGAAACAGGCAACAATCTGCGCTTGATCATGTATCCAGATGAAGCCCTCGCCCGACAAGGTCAGCGAAGCTTCCGCGACATTATTGCATCGCTTCAAGTGGCGAAAGACGAAGTGGAAAAAAGAACCGAAGCCATGCAGCCCGACCTCTACAATGCCGCCATTCGCCTGCAAAGCCTGCAGGTTCGGTTAAAGGGGTTAGAGGAACGTGCCAAAACACTTGGCATTAATTAATCATCAATTCGTCATTGACGACGGATTGCAAAAGACGGTAACTTGGACAAAAGAGCGAAGATGGCGAGGCTATTCGTCATCTTCTTCTGTATGACACCGGGGACTTGCGACCAAACGCTCAACTAGCCTACTGTGACAATAGTTGCATCGGGCTTGACAGAGTTTCGCATCCTTGGCATAGCACTTGCCGAATTCGGGGACGGCTACTGAGCCGACAGGGGGACGATTGCCATGACGATTATCGGAAAGATACTGACCTTCCTTATCTTCGTCTTTAGCTTGCTCTTCCTCGGCTTTGCTATCATCATCAACAACACCAATAAGGATCCGCGCACCAAGCAGAGCTGGTACGAACAAGTCCAGATTCTGAAGAAATCGGTTACCAATCACCAGGAAGACTTAAAAGCCAAGGAAGAAGAGTTGAATTCTCTTCGCTCGCAGGTTGTCTCGCTCAGCAAAGAGCAGCAGGAAACCAAGGCTCGTTTCGAAACCGAGAAGGCTGAACTTCTCAACCGTGCAAGTGTCGCGGAAAACACCAAGGATGCAGCTGTTACCAAGCTCCAGCAGAACCAGGTGCTGATTGGCACCATCCAGGCCGATCTCGAAAAGAAGACCAAGGAAACGCTTGATCTTTCTGACCGACTCAAGCAATCGGAGATTGTGAAAGCTGATCTCAACCAGAAGATCGCAACGGAAAAGAACCAGCGTGTAGCTGCCCAGATCGAACTGAGTACCGTCAAGGGTCGATTGGCTGAAGCAGAAGGGGAAAATACCCGACTGGCACGCGAGGTGGAAAACATCCGTGAAACAAAGATGCAAGCGATGAACCCCGCTGATCTTACCAAGCCTCAGCCTCCACCAGTGGACGTGCAGGGCAAGGTTACCGGCGTGACATCTGACGGCCTCTACATCGAAATCAACAAGGGTAGTGATCATGGCCTGGCCAAGAATCAGACCCTGGAAGTCTACCGTCTGGCACCCAAGGCTGATTGGGTCGCCCGTATCCGAATCATTCAAGTCAGCGACCATAGTGCGGTCGGCATCATCGTGCTGCCACAGAATCGCAAGGTCAGCATCCTGAAGGATGATCTGGTGGGAAGTTCCATACTTCCTGGCGCCGCCGGTCGCTAATTTACATCGCATTCGAAGGGGGAATACACATGGCTGACAATAATCGACCAACTAACGATTCCTACACAGTGCTCCTGACGATCTCGCTCGTAGCTATGATCGTCTCCTGTGTACTGCTCTACTACGACGTCAAGCGGTATCCATCGATCACTCCGCCGACAATCAGCGCCAAGTAGAGTTTCTGAAGTCTCCGTCAACCCATAGGCTTGCCTATGGGTTTTGTTTTATTTGCAACGATCAACGATTTCCTGGAACCTGCCACCCGTCTCGTGACTTATATGATGTGAAGACCACGAGACGACATGATGCAAGCGCTCGCTGTTACCGGATGGATGAATTCGCAGGATGAGCAAGCCCTTCCAGACGAAGCTTTGCTCATTGCACAGGCTGCACACGATTCGGATGCTCTCTCGCAGTTATTTCGTCAACATCATGGCCACATCGCACGCTACCTGCGTAGACGCATCGGCAATGATGCCATTGCAGATGATCTTACCAGTGAAGTTTTCCTGGCCATGGTGCGTTACCTGCCCCGTTATCGCTATCGAAACACGCCGTTTCGGGCATGGCTATACCGTATCGCTACCAACCAGGTGAATCGTTGGGCTCGCCGACAACGCCGTATGTCAATGTTGCCTGCACCGGAGCAAGCCAGTGAGTCACCTGAGCAGAAGCAGCGGGAAGAAGCCCAACGTATCCGCCAGGCACTGGCACAGTTGCCAACGCATTATCAGAATGCCTTGGCGCTGCATTATCTGGAAGAACTGAGCATTGAGACTGTTTCCCAGGTGCTGGGCTGTGCCATAGGCACCGTGAAATCACGATTAGCTCGTGGCCGAGAACTCCTCAGGCCACTTCTCAACGAACAGGAAGGTGCAAAATGAACAATTCTCTCGATCACGCGTGGAAGACCCTTCAGGCCGACTCGACGGAGCTGCCTGACAACCCTCACTTGGAGAAACGACTGATGCAAGAACTACACCGCCAGCAAAAGCCCCGTTCGATGTGGCGTAAGCTGGCCATCGCTGCTGGGCTGCTCGTTGGCTGCCTGGCTCTTGGTAGCGGCATTGCCGTCGCTGCAGGCTACAATCCCTTGAGCACGTTCGAAGTATTCTTCAATACCACGACGGGCGAAGTCACCGTATTTGATGAGAACGGCCAACCTGCACAAGGTGTGACCGCTACTGTCACCGACATTGATTTAAAAACCGGCGAAGTGACCGTTACTGCCACGGTCAATCAACCAGGCACCACCACGATCAACGTCACGCCGAGCAAGTAATACCAACCCCCTTGTTCCCAGCTTCATGCCGGGAACAAGGGTTATTTCCACGCCAAGTGCAACATCTCGCGAAACAGTCGATCAAGTTGGCCGGTATCAATCTTCTCTCGCGATGCACGAGGCTGCCAGTGCTCCAGGCGATGGAGTTCCGTTGTCAGGAATGATTGCAGTGATGGTATTGCCGGGCCTTCTGCCAGTTCCTCACCAGCCATCTTGCGCACCAATAGCTGTTCAATGTCATCCAATAATGCAGTCTGACCTTCAATAGTTATCAGCAGTTCACGAAACGCCATGGGAACGGCACCACGCTGTTGTTCGATCCATCGAACCGCCAGCAGTGGACGCAGTACATAGAAGTATTTCTTAAGCCAAACCCGCTCTCCCTGGAGATGAGAACGGAAGTTCCCTTGCGCCATGTGCAAGTAGTGGTATGCACAGGCATGGGGCGAGAAGCAGGTTTGCCGAAGCTCTTGCATTCCAGCGGCAAAGCCATGTCGATTAAGGTAGATCAAACTGCTGTCAAGCCATTCCAGCAACGGAGGGTTCGACTTGAGGAAGAGTTTCATTGCCTTGCGAATATCCCATCCAGCGCAGTCGAAATCATCGACGATGGGACGTTCAATCGTATCTGCTTTACTTTCGAGCAGAAACGATAGGTACCAATCGCTTCGATGAAGGTAAATGAAGCGAACATCGTAATCGCTATCCTTCGACGGGAAACCCCACGCTCTGCTACCTGATTCGACAGCCAGCAGGATGTGAACGTCTTCTTCTTTTTCGAGTTGCTCCAGTCGGGCCAGAACAATGTTTTGCACTTCAGCAGATATCATGGAACACCTCGTACTTCATGGATATTGAAGACAACGTAGAACTGACCACGTTCACACTCTCGATTCATCATTTTCCACAATGATGGCGTGGTATGAGAATTTAGTTGTGACCCTGCCCGCGCATGGTATGCTGCGTTGCATTCCTCTTCCGCGAGTGTCAATATGTCGGTCTTCTTTGCAGAATTCGCAGGCACCGCTCTGCTGGTATTGTTGGGAGATGGCGTCGTCGCCAACGTCCTGCTCAACAAATCCAAGGGACAAAACGGCGGCTGGATTGTCATCACAGCGGGCTGGGCCTTTGCTGTCATGGTCGCGGCGTACGCTGTGAACAGCATCAGCGGGGCACATCTCAACCCTGCTGTCACCATTGGCCTGGCCGCCATCGGCAAAGTGAATGATGTCAGCTTGATACCACATTACCTGGCTGGCCAATTACTCGGTGGAATCATTGGAGGCGCACTTGTCTGGCTTACGTACTTCCCTCACTGGAGTGTTACCGAGGATGCAGAAGCCAAGCGGGCGGTATTCTGCACTGCCCCTGCTATTCGCTATCCCATAGCCAATCTGACGACCGAAGTTATTGGCACTTTTGTGCTGGTACTGGGCATCCTCGTCATAACTTCACCGTCCAACCTTCAGCCGGGCCATGGATGGGACAAAGCTTTTGCTCCGTTTCTTGTCGGCATGCTCGTCTGGTCAATTGGTCTTTCGCTGGGTGGCCCAACGGGCTATGCCATCAATCCTGCTCGTGACCTCGGACCACGCATTGCTCACTTCCTGCTGCCAATCCCAGGAAAGACTCACTCCGATTGGGGATACGCCTGGGTGCCCGTGTTAGGCCCCATTCTGGGTGGGGTTGCCGGTGCGATGGTTTACGCAGCACAGTGGGGTAAATAACCATGTCCTACCTCCTTGCACTCGACCAAGGCACCACGAGTTCGCGGGCGATTCTGTTTGACCATGCTGGCAACATCGCTGGCCTGGCTCAGAAAGAGTTTCCGCAGATATACCCGCAGCCGGGGTGGGTGGAACACAACCCGCTCGATCTCTGGGAAACGCAATCCAGCGTGGCCCTGGAAGCCTTGAGCAAAGCAGGCATCTCCCCTGCTGAAGTTGCAGGCATCGGCATCACCAATCAGCGGGAGACCACCCTTCTGTGGGATCGGCGAACCGGGCAGCCGGTTGGCAACGCCATCGTCTGGCAGGACCGTCGCACTGCCAAACAGTGTGATCAACTCAAACACCAGGGCCATGCTTCGCTCATCAGGAAGAAAACAGGACTGGTCATCGATGCCTATTTCAGTGCCACCAAATTGCACTGGATGCTGAAAAACATCCCCGGGGCCAAAGCCAAGGCTAAAGCAGGGGATCTGGCTTTCGGAACTGTCGATTCCTGGCTTGTCTGGAACCTCACTGGTGGACGTGTGCACGTTACTGATGTCAGCAATGCTTCCCGCACCATGCTGATGAACATCAAGACCGGAGACTGGGACAATGACCTGCTCGAACTCTTCCAGATACCCCGTTCGATTCTGCCAGAGATACGATCGAGCAGCGAAGTGTATGGAGAGGCCAGTTTCTTTTCACCAGGCATCCCCATCGCAGGTATTGCAGGAGATCAGCAATCCGCCCTGTTCGGACAAGTCTGCACCAAGCCCGGCATGGTGAAGAACACTTATGGCACTGGTTGCTTCATGCTCATGCACACCGGCACCAAACTGGTTCCATCGAAAAATCAGCTACTGACGACGGTAGCGTGGAAAGTCGGCAAGCAGATAGAATACGCCCTGGAAGGCAGCGTCTTTATCGCGGGAGCTGTGGTTCAGTGGCTGCGCGATGGGCTGGGGCTCATTCGTACTTCGAGCGAAATCGAATCGCTGGCGGCCCAGGTCAGCGATACTGGTGGCGTTTACGTGGTGCCAGCCTTCGCCGGCCTCGGTGCTCCACATTGGGATCCGCATGCACGAGGCACCATTGTTGGCATCACACGAGGCACCACTGCAGCACACCTCGCCCGGGCCTCGCTGGATGGCATCGCCTATCAGGTAGCAGACATTCTGCAGGCAATGCAGGCTGATGCCGACATCAAATTGAAGGAACTGCGTGTCGATGGCGGGGCCTGTCAGAACAATCTACTGATGCAGTTCCAGGCTGATCTATTAGGCGTACCGATCGTTCGGCCTCGCATCACCGAAACAACAGCACTAGGAGCAGCCTACCTCGCTGGCCTGGCGGTCGGCTTCTGGAAGAACCAGCAGGAGATTGCTCAGCAATGGCAGGCTGACCATCACTTCAAACCCACGATGAAAAACAAAGAACGCCAGCAACTTCTCAGTGGCTGGCGTAAAGCGCTGGATCGTTCCAGGAACTGGATCGATGAGTAGCTTACTTGAATGTGATGCTGCCAATATTACTGGTTTCTTTAGTCACTTCGATGGTGATAGTGGAAGATGCAGGGTCACTATACCTGGGATTCAGTCCGGCTAAAGCCTTACCAGATACGGAAACCTTGTAGGTGCCTGGCATGGTGCCATCCTTGCCGCCGAAAGACTGAAGAGTAAATGTTCCATCAGGCTTGATATCGGCAT
>CAYPJB010000050.1:0-15713 GCA_964410845.1 uncultured Bacteroidales bacterium
AGTGTATTCTACCTTAGGTTTATGCCGTTGCCTAGAAGAGAGTGGGAAAACGTTGAGCGAAACAGCATTTAGCCCACGGCTCTTCAAGCTGTGGATGGATCATACGAATTATGGGCATCAGTCCCATTACGTATGTTATCACAGCATATTTTCCATCTATGAATCAATTCGCCGGGTGATCATCCCCCCTAGGCTTGAAGTGCTAACTACTTTTTCCGAGAGTGTTCATATCATTCCTGCATGCTACGAGTTTCCAATCTTCGGCTGGGTGTGGATGCGGATGAGCGCGAGTTGCCTTGCTATATCGCGGGGGCTCTCGGTGTTTCTGAAACCGATCTGAAACGCTGGCGAATTCTTCGTAAGAGTCTGGATGCACGTGATGCGGATGACTTGGCGTTTGTCTACGCCACCGAGATCGAAACAGCTGATGAACAAGTTCTGCTGAGCAAGCGGTTGCCTCGGGGGGGCATCCAGGTCAGCGAGTATGTAGAGGAAGCATTCCTCTTCCCTGATTCCGGGCAGGAGCCTCTGAAAGATCGGCCCGTCATCATCGGCTCTGGTCCTGGAGGTATTGCAGCAGCTTACTTCCTGTCTGAACGAGGCTATCGGCCACTGGTACTGGAACGAGGGGCGCCGGTGAATGAACGCATCCGCGATGTGCGTGCGTTCGACGAAGGTGGACCTCACAACGAAGAGAGCAATTATCTCTTTGGTGAAGGAGGTGCAGGTACCTTCTCCGATGGCAAACTGACCTGCCGGATGTCTGGCCCGGATGTCAAACGCATCCTGCAGTTCTATGCCGAGTGCAAGGGCAAGCCTTCGATCCTGTACGACCATCGTCCGCACCTGGGCAGCAATCGCCTGCCTGCTGTCGTGAAGGCACAGCGGCAACGCATTCAGGAACTAGGCGGTGAGGTACGGTTTCACACATGTGTCATCGACATTGACATAGTCGATGGCCGCATCAAGGGTTTGCACACGAACCAGGGTTACATCGCAACATCGCTGGTAGTTCTTGCCATAGGCCACTCGGCACGAGACACCTATGAGATGCTCCATCAGCGCGGGGTGCCTATGGAACACAAACCGTTCCAGATTGGTGTTCGCATCGAACATCCTCAAGGGAATACCAATCGCCATTGTTATGGTCCGAGGAAGCTTGAAGACAAGTTGGGTTCCGCCAGCTACTCCGTGGTGCAGAAGACCGGTTCCGGGCTTGATGTCTTCAGCTTCTGCATGTGTGCGGGTGGCTACGTAATGCCCAGTGTCTCGGAACCGGAAGCATTCTGCACGAACGGTATGAGCATGAGCAAGCGCGATTCACCGTATGCCAACAGTGGACTGGTAGTCACTCTGGGCTCCGAGCATTTCGGCTCGTCACATCCACTGGCAGGCATGCACCTGCAACGGCATTACGAAAGCCTGGCTTATCAATTGAGCCTGGGAAGATATGCCTGCCCCATTCAATGGGGGAAGGACTTTCTTGAATGGCGCAAGAGCGAAGGCAAACTTCCCAGCAGCTACCCTCGCGAAACACTCTCCACCGATGTGTCTGCAGTCATTCCACCCGTGATTGCCAAGGCACTTCGGCAAGCGTTACCGGCGGTCGACCGGCGCTGGCAGGGCCGCTTTCTGAAAGAAGCGACCATCGTGGGGCCAGAAGCCCGAGGCAGCGCCCCGATCCGTATCCCTCGCGATACTATCACCCGACTGACACCGGGAATTGATGGCCTCTATCCCGTGGGAGAAGGTGCCGGGTATGCTGGGGGCATCATCTCTGCAGCAGTGGATGGATTACGTACTGCGAAGGCGATTGTGGCGCGGTATGCTGTAACTGGTTAATTGTCACGTTGATGATATCGTGCCTGCTGCCACGGCGTATCAACTACTTTTCTCACATGATGGATGCTATGCACCTCTCTCAACTTCTACTGGCTTGTGTAATCACCTTCGCAGGAAATGCAGCGATGGCCCAGGAAGATCCACCACTCATCAAGGTAGGCATCATTGGCTGTGATACATCGCACGCCATTGCATTCACCAAGATACTGAACAACCCGAAAGCATCCGGGCCGATCAAAAACGTTCGCGTCGTGGCAGCATATCCGGGTGGGAGTGCTGATATCCCTTCCAGTATCAATCGCGTAAAGGGATATACCGAGCAATTGCAGAAAGAGTTCCAGGTCGAAATCGTTGAAAGCATCCCTGCCTTGCTGGAGAAAGTGGATGCGGTGTTACTGGAAAGTGTCGATGGTCGACCACACTGGGAACAAGTGCAGCCGGTCCTTCGGGCGAAGAAACCTGTATTCATCGATAAACCCTTAGCAGGATCATTGGTTGATGCAATCAGGATCCACAAGCTGTCCGAAGAAACGGGGACTCCATGGTTCAGTAGCTCAGCCTTGCGATTCACGCCAAACATTGCTGGCGCCCAGCGTAACGAGAAGCTTGGCAAGGTCATGGGCTGCCTGGCGTATAGCCCTTGTGAAATCAATCAGTTCCATCCTGATCTCTACTGGTATGGCATCCATGGCGTAGAGACACTCTTCACCATCATGGGGCCGGGCTGTGTTTCAGTGCAGCGAACTCATACTGCTGGAACCGATGTAGTGACAGGCATCTGGGCTGATGGGCGCATAGCAACATTCCGAGGAATCAGGCAAGGGCAAGGTGAGTTCGGAGCACTGATCTTCGGGACCAAAGCCAATATCAGCACCGGCAACTTTACCGGATATGAGCCACTCGTGGAGCAGATAGCGATCTTCTTTCGAACGAAGAAGGTGCCCGTCTCACCCGCAGAAACCTTGGAGATATTAGCCTTCATGGAGGCAGCCGATGCCAGTAAGAAGGCAGGCGGAGCCAGTGTTACACTGAAGCAGATTCGCGACCAGGCAGAACAGCATGCAGCGAAGTAGATTGCTTCCATGTGGGTGCAACGTATTATGAAGGTAGAATTTTAACATCAGTGAGTTCAGCCCATGTCGAAGAAGCACGCCAAGACCGCCGTCGTCGCCTTCAAGGTGGAGACTGAACTGGCAGACATCCTCAACCAACTGCCGAACAAGAGCGCTTTCATTCGGAAAGCCATTGTCAATCAACTGGATATGGCTTGCCCGCTTTGTTCAGGGGCCGGGATGCTTCCCAAGGGTCTACACGATCACTTCGCCCCGCTGGTGGCCAAGCTGAATAACAAAGCCTGCGAGGAATGTGGCGACAAGGCTGCGGTCCTGACCAATAGCACGGTTGAATTGAATGCCGAAGATCGCGAACGCCTGGAGCAGTTCTTTCATGGTGGCCCATTCTATTGCAATCCGTGCTTTACGAAGGCCAGTTCCTGTCACGATTGTGGCTGGCACATTGCGGAAGATCAGGTCAAGAAACATCAGAAGCAACATCAGCACGTCTAATTTTCTCATTCCCAGTCTCAGACGCGGAGCCAGGGCACGAGAATAATATGAAACTTCGCTGAGGCAATTTGTGAGTCGAACGATTGTAGTGTATGGTTAGATAGTGCCGGGAATGATGGATTTGCTGCCGCCTACAGCAGCATGGATTTGAGTCATGGATACCAACCTGTTTGCGATCGTCGCCATCTGCGGAATCTACGGAGTATGGCGCGTCCTGGAACATCGTCGTCAAAAACTACTTCAGGAAGCCAGGCGAGCCAGAGTAGCATGGATGCTCTGGATGGCTGCAGGACATATGCAGTAGCCCTGTTTGAATATCCATAACCACAACGAGGTTGCCTGGAAAACCAGGCGACCCAGTGTCTATTTTTGCATATACTCTTCCACCTTGAGATTATGCTTATTTGCTCTGACACCACATGAGCATGTCTACATAACCGACGAGCTCTTGTTTGGATTTAATCAACGGCCGATCTTTCCAATCGCATTTGCAGTTCTCTTTGACAGTTAGGCATCAGGGGGATCAAGCGTTTCACTGATAACATAGCAATTGAATTTACGTTGAAACGATTTTCACTACAGGAGACCCTTTCATGCTTCCACTCAATGGAATCAGCATTGGCGTTTGGTGTGGCTATGGCTGTGCAATCATACTTCAGTCTTCACCACCACCCTTTCCGGCAGGTTGTGTAGCAGCCTGGACTGGAACCATGGTCATCACCCAAGCGGGGACCCCTTTGTTTGGCCAACAAACTACCATCGAAGTCTTCTCCGATGGAGTCGTTTATCAAGTAAACCGGAATTGTGGTAACGGAATATTACAATCAGCTAGATTGAACCAGATAGGATTGGTGCAACTTAACGGGATCGCCTACCAAAGCGCCACAGGTCCATCCAGCGGTGCAGGCACTGGTGGAGCACTTTGCCAGATACTAGCTATGGGACAAAGGTAAATTCCATGTACTTGGCTTGCGCCACATGATTAGGACAGTCGTCCCTTCGGGATGTATCCAAGTGGAATAGTGAGTGTTACTTTCCGTTTGGTGCTGGCCCGTTGTATGCCCATTGGAAGATTGCGGGATAGCGTAACCCCAGCGAAACCCAGGCGACGATACCAATGATGATTGGCATGAAGAATTGATCTTGAATGCGGACATGGGCAAAGGTGGCGCCACCGAGGTAACCCGTCAGCAGAATGGCACCCAGGAAGCAGGTGCGGGGGATGATGAACAGTACGGCACAGGCGATTTCGACTGCACCAATGTAGGGAAGGATGCTCAAGGGTAGCCCGAGTTTACCCATCATCTCTTCCTTGCCGTCCCACTGGATGAACTTCGGCACACCACTGGCACCAATGAGAAACAAGGTGACCAGCACACTGAGTACCCAACCGGTGATAACGAGCTTGCGTGAAGACATGGGAATGACCCTTGAGGAAGTGATTGTTTCAGTATAGTCGTTTGGACTGAAGTGAGATCGACAGGCGATTCGAAGTTATTTGCACACAAGCTTCGATCCGATCAGGATCATAACAAACTTCTATCCTTGTCGTACTGGCACCCTTTGAGCACTATTCTTTTTTGCTTGATATTGAGTGCCTGCGGTTTGTTGATCAGGTGCTTTCACCAGGTGAATTGGAAGGACATCGTACCAGCCGCCGTCCTGGAAGTCGACGATGCACAGGAGGTTGCCATTCACGGTGACGACGCGGCCTATGGTGTTTTTGAACCGGGAGAGGTTAGGGTGGTCGCTGTTCACCTGAACGTACTGATCCGTCCATTCGGCTTTGAGCTGCTCCATCTGTTCCTGATAGTTCATGCTGCTTCCTTATGTCGGCTCAAAGCTAGCTTACAAGCTACTTCAGCAGCAGCAATCAGGCTGTACGGATCTGCTTTGAAGAGATGGGCAATATCGTAGGCGGTGCCATGGGCGACACTGGTACGGATAATGGGCAGACCCAGGGTGATGTTGACCAGGTGAAAACCTGACATGAGTTTGAGGGCGATGTGGCCTTGGTCGTGGTACATCGCCACGATGCCATCGTAATCTCCTGCCTTGGCCTGGCGAAAAAGCGTGTCGCTGGGCCACGGGCCACTGGCGATGATGCCCATGTCCACGGCTTCGCACACCGCCGGCTTGATGATCCTGGCTTCTTCATCGCCAAAGAGTCCACCATCGCTGGCATGGGGGTTGAGGGCACAAACTCCCACGCGAGGTTTCTTGCCCAGCAGTTTCCACATAATTTCGTGAGTCAGTTCAATCTTGTCGAGTACGGCCTTGCAGGTCAGGCTGTCAAAGATGGATCGGAGACTTTGATGCAGAGTGACGTGGGCTACTCCAACGCCACCACGCAAACCTGATTCGCTATTGGACATGGGAGCGTAGAGCATCATGGCATACTTCTTCACCCCACAGGCCTCTGCCAGGATTTCTGTGTGGCCTGGGTAATGATGCCCCGCCAGGTGCAGACCTTCCTTATGAAGGGGCAGGGTGACGATGGCATCGGCTTGTTGTTTCAACGTCAAGTCGATGGCGGTGGTCAGGAAGTCATACGCAGCCTGTCCCGCTTCTGCCTGGGGTTTACCAAGGACAACGTTGCGGAGAGGTGCCATGGTGGCTTGGAGCACGGGCATCATTTTGGGGGATGCTGCTGGCCAATGCTTCAAATCCTTCACTTCGACAACATCACCATGGAACCCGAGTTGACTGGCTAATTTCTGGAGCCAACGTACATCTCCGACCACTACTGGTTGAGATTGGGCAAAGAGTGCCGGTTGTGCCCAGGATTTCAATAATACCTCAGGGCCAATCCCGGCAACATCGCCAAGCGTAATCAGTAGGCGGGGTAATTCCTGCATCCGTGGGCCGCTCCTTGAGAAATTCCGGGTGCCAAGTTATTGTATTGCGATTTCAGCCCAGCTATCATCGGTACATCTTGTTCTTTCATCACATGAGTGCTGGTATGAATCGTCGGTTCTATTTTCTTGCAACAAGTGCTGTGTTGTGCTGTGCCTTGTCGGCCTGGGCCGATCCGGTTCGCCCTGGTCAAGTTGGCTCCACGGGTGTCACCACGACGCTGACACCCCAGCAAATTGAAGCCTTGGTAGTACAGCTCGGTGATAAACAATTTAACAAGCGCAAACAGGCTCGTGATACCCTGGAACAACTCGGCCCTGTGGCTCTTCCATACCTGCAGACAGCACTCGATAAAGAGAAAGACCCCGAGATTCGTCGGCATCTGCAATCGCTCGTGCCTACTCTGGAGCAAATGTCCGCACTTTCACCAACACTGATCTCCCTTACCTGCAAAGACAAGCCATTGACTGAAGTCTTCAAAGAGATTGAGAAGCAGACCAAGTATCGGATTGAACTGGTTAATCAGATCAATAATAAGCCTGCGACCGCTTCGCTGAACTGGGACAAGGTGAATTTCTGGAAGGCACTGCAGAACCTATGTGAACAACAAGGCCTGATGTTCCAGGAAGGCTGGTACGGCAATGACAATGTAACCATTCGCCTGATGCCAGGCGAATCTAGCCAGAGCTACCTGCACGTGGATGGTCCGTTCCGTGTCTCAGCAACCGGGTTTTACTACAATCGCAATCTTCAGTTCAATCGTCCCGGAAATGTGGCAACACAAGGATTAACAGAATCACTCCAGTTGAATTTGACGGTCACCGTGGAGCCCCGCATGCCGCTGTTGACGGTGAAGCAGCCAATCTTTACCGAAGCCACCAGCGATAATGGTGAAAGCCTATTGATTCCCATCAATCCGAACCGGACCAATTACTATCAGCATGGCTACCGATCCTACATGCACCAGGTGCAAGGCCAGTTGAAGCCCAGTGCCACTGCACGCAAGCTGAAATTGCTCAAAGGTGTTGTCCCTGTCACGGTTGTGGCACAAACCAAGCCGATTATTACTGTCGAAAAGCTGGCTGACGCGAAAGGGAAAACGTTCAAAAGCGGGACCAGCACGTTGGTCATCGAGAACATTACAAATGATCGAGGGCAGCCGGGCATCAAGATGTCGCTCACCGATACCACGCCTAACAGCCCGAACGATTACGCCTGGATGAATTCCATCCAGCAACGCATCGAGGTCTACGATGACAAGGGAAACAAACTTCAGAACTACGGCGGCAGCTGGGGCATGAACGGCAACAATAACATCAACGGCACCTTCAACTTCAGTGGAGTGCCTGCCAAACTGGTCTATTACGACTGGATTACACTGAACTACCAGATTCCGTTCAGCTTCGAAGATCTACCTTTGCCGTAAACAGGGCTGAAGCTTCGCGAGCTAGACTTTTGCAGGCTTGGTCAAATCAAATACCATTGCTTCTTCATTGCAAACCGGGAATGACGGGCACCGTACGCATTCGCCCCAAATAAAGCGAGGCAGGCTGTCCTTATCGACTACTTTGTAGCCTAGTTTCTCAAAGAACGTGGTGGCACCCGTCAGAGCGAATGCTCGTTCGATGCCAAGTCGCTTCAAGTCATTATGGCAGGCATTAACCACAGCTCGGCCAATGCCACGCCGCTGCTGGTTTTCCTTCACCGCAACACATTTTAGTTCAGCCAGGTTGCTCCAGAAGATATGTACCGAGGCACAGCCTAGCAGTTCGCCGTTGTCTTCAGCTACCATGAATGAACGCAGATCAGCATAAAGCTCATCGAATCCACGAAGGATCATCCGTCCCAACTGGGCGTGATATTTAATCAGTTCATGCACCTGGGGTACGTCGGCAGCAACGGCAGGGCGAACGGTAAGCTTGCTGATGGTCTTTTCACTCATAAACACATGGTACTTCTCAGAGAAGCTTAGCCAAGTAGTGCTGATGGCGTAATCGTCAAGACTGCTCCACTTGAGGTGAATTTCACTGAATTGACAATTTCCGTCATCATAGACGATTTGACAAATGGCCGATGGGTAAGGTGAGGGACTTACACAGGGCTAGAGAAGATGCGCAGATTGCCATTATGTTGTTTGCTGTTGTTCACAGGCTGTTCCATCAACGAGACGTTCACATTTTACTCTGATCCCTCGGCTCAGGTTGCCAACCAGAAGTCGGTATCACCCAAGCCCAGCCACGTCTTTCTAGTGCATGGGATCGACCCACTAGATTGGGGCAATCTGCAAGGTCTGCAATCGACCCTGATTCAGGCGGGATACCAAGATACCAGGCTTTACCAGTTCTACGACATCACCTCTGTGGTTGAGGATATTGTCGAACTGAAGCAGCAGGAACCAAATGCCCGGGTACTGATCGCAGGGTACAGTGCCGGAGCTGAATCGACATCGTACATCATCAACAAACTGCATGATGACCACGATATCGATGTCGATTGTGTCTTTTATCTGTCAGGCATTTCGCTGATTAACAACGAGTATCACCGGCCTGCATTCGTGCCGAAAATCGTGAATATTCGCGATGCCAGCTTTCCGATACCCGGCATGAAACTCGATGGTGCGCTCAATCTGAACTTGTGCTGGACCTGGCATTACAGCTCGCCAACCCACCCACAAACACTGTTGCAGATGGAACGGGAACTCGCGACGCTGGATCAGGCCGATGGGCGATAAGCCCGGAAAGAGCGAAGAACCTCGTAAAGATCTTCGCTGATAACAACTTCATCATCTTCGAAATCATTCAGCCAGATATAGTTTCCACGATGAGCTTGCGATAGTAGCGGAAACAACTCGCTGAGACGCAGATGAACTGAGGGGCCTTTCACATTGCTGGGTAGTTCTTGAGGAAAAACTCGAAGATGTGCCGGCATGGACTACTCCGTTCTAGCAGATGCAACCGGGTGGCGCACTGTCTGACAGAAGTAAGATCGTCACAACGCAGCGCTCAGCTTTCGCGAAACTGCTGATTCTCGTCTCGCATGGCTACTGAACGAATCGTAAAATAAAATTGATCGCTACTGTTTTACCAGATCGCCAAGAGACGAATGATCGATGTTGCCAGCTCAGGATAAAGTCAAGAAATTCACTGTGCTGGGCGACGGAGCGATGGGAACTGCCTGCGCGCTGCTGGCACATGCGCGGGGCATCCCCCATGTGACACTCTGGAGTGCCCTTGAGGAAAATGGCAAGCTTCTGCAGGAAAAGCGGGAAAATATCCATCTTCTGCCCGGAGTGACAATACCATCTCCAATACATCTCACGATGGATATCGCAGAAGCCATTAAAGATGCTGATCTGATTCTGATAGCGATTCCTACCGTTTACCTGCGAAACACTCTACGTCGGTTCACACAGTCGCTTCGCCATCTTGCTACACCGATGGTAAGCGTGGCGAAGGGGCTGGAAATGGAGACGTTTCTCCGCCCGACTGAAGTCATTGCTGAGGTTATAGGCAACAGGCCGTTGGCAGTGCTCAGTGGGCCATGCCACGCCGAAGAGGTGACACACGGGAAGCCCACTGGACTGGTAGTGGCAAGCCTGGATGCCAACCTGGCCAGGTTGGTACAGCAATGCCTGCATGGCGGATCAGTACGCATCTATACCGGAACTGATATCATCGGTGTCGAACTGGCGGCAGCTCTCAAGAATGTGATCGGCATCGCTGCAGGCATCAGCGATGGACTGGAGTATGGCGACAATGCCAAGTCAGCTTTGTTATCACGAGCATTAGTCGAAACGACTGAGTTCGGCGTGAAACATGGCGCGGAGACATCGACCTTCTTCGGACTTGCTGGACTGGGTGATCTGATCACCACCTGCATCAGTCCACATGGTCGCAATCGTGGCCTAGGCTTTCGTCTCGGAAAGGGCGAGAAACTGGAACAGATCATGAAGAGTACCCCCAAGGTGGCAGAGGGAGTTTACACAGCCAGGAGTGTTCACCAGCGATGCTCAGTGGAAGGAATGGAGATGCCCATTTGCCGAGCCGTCTATCGCATTCTGTATGAAGGGCAGGAGCCTCGCCTGGCGGTACGTGATCTGCTCGCTCGCGAGCCCAAGAGCGAATTACACTGGAACGTGAGTTAGCATCATGCTGCTGCCCGAAATGACTTCCGGAACCCGCCAGGCGCTCCTTGCCAGTATCGCCTGGCAGTCAGCAACGGAGTCGGACGCACTTCAACCATCCCACGTGCTGATGGGACTCTTGAACGAAGAAGATGGCATCACGGCATCGCTCCTGCGTGGCCATGGTGTGACACTGGAAAGCTATCTTCAGCAACAACAACTGCATCAGCGAGCGAGTGATATTCCACTAGAGTTGCCTACTGTTCTGCCAGCTTTACTGACGAAACTGCTCTACGATGCCAGGTTGCTTGCCCTGGAAAGTACAGGCGATTCGCAAGTTCAGTCAGATCATCTGCTGCAGGCACTGCTGAGCACATCACCTGAATTGCAGAGTGCTCTGGAGCAGTTAGGATTCACTTATGAAAGCTACAGGGCAAGTGCACAGCCAGAAGTACTGCCGATCACCCTGGATGAGCCTCTGAAGATTATCGATACCGTCGAAAACAAGTCACTGTCACGCATCCTTGATGCAAACGCCAATCGCGCCCGCGAGGCACTTCGGGTACTGGAAGAACTGGCTCGTTTTCATTGTAACGACAGGTCCCTGAGCGGATTGGCCAAACGGTTACGCCATCAACTGACGACTATTGTCATGCAGCATGTGCCTGCACAAGAGTTGTTGAAGAGTCGTGATACGGCTGACGATGTCGGGACGAGTATCAGCACTTCCAGTGAAAAGCAGCGACATTCGTTACGAGCCGTGCTAGCTGCCAACGCCCAGCGGTTACAGGAAGCTCTGCGCTCGCTGGAAGAGTATGGCAAGATCCTCAGCCCGGAATTTGGTTCCCAGATTGAACGCATTCGCTACCAGAGCTACACACTGGAAAAGGCACTGTTCATCAATGAACAAGCTCAGCGCCAACTACATGGCATCCAGCTCTATCTGCTGGCATCGAAATCTACTTGCAGTGCATCTTTGGAATGGACGATGCAGGAAGCAGTGCAGGGCGGTGTTTCCATGGTACAACTGCGTGAGAAGAATAAGAGTGACCGGGAATTGCTGAAGATCGCTCGCGAGGTCCGGGGAATCACACGCGAACTCTCCGTCCTCTTTATCATGAACGATCGACCTGACCTGGCCCGGCTTGCACAAGCCGATGGCGTTCATCTCGGCCAGGACGATCTCGATGTGGCAGCAGCACGATCCATGCTCGGTTCGCAGGCACTGGTTGGCGTCAGCACGCACAATGTCAAGGAATTAGAGAAAGCCATATTGGATGGCGCTGATTACATCGGTGCAGGACCGACGTTCCCGAGTCAGACCAAACATTTTGAGGAGTTCGCCGGGATTGCGTTTATTCGCCAGGTAGCGGAGACTACTTCGCTGCCTGCCTTTGCGATCGGAGGCATCACACCCGACAATGTAGCTGAGGTAAAAGCAGCAGGGTTGTCGCGTGTGGCAGTGGGGAATGCGATCACCAGGGCGGACGAGCCGAAGTTGGTGGCACAGGCATTGATGAATGGCTTACGAGGTTAGCCAACGGCGAGTCACCAGTGGGAGATCGCGCGATGGCTCAAGTACAATTCAATGGTCATAATTATTTCGTACAAACCACCATCGGTGACTGACTGGTGGCTATCATCACTAGTTCGTTGACAGTATCTCACGTAACTCAGTAGCCAGGCGTTTGCCTGCTTTGGCGACTGAATAGCGGGCGACTTTGCCGGCGTTGGTGGTGTAATCTTCGGGAAGCACGGGTAGATCTTCAAGCTTGGGTTTGTCATCTTCATTGGCAGGATGAAGCTTTCCATCGAGGTAAGCATACCTCTTGGCGAACTCATACCCTTCTCGAGCCCAATCTTCAGGCTTCCGGTGTCTTTTGAGTTCATCATCAATCTGAGATTTCTTCTCCTGATAATACGTTTCCACCTCGAGAACAGCGTTACCGACAGAGGAAACGCTGGTGCCACTGCCGAGCAAATCATCCCAGAAGGAGTGAAGCTGAATAGCACCTCGGCCAGGGACCCTGGCCCGGGCCAGGTTGCCACCACGGTCACCCCTGGGGAAACGCGGGCTGTAGAAATTCGTGCAGTGGAGGGGCTGATGGATATCACCCACCAGGTGAAACACCCAACAGAGATGAACCGCACGGTCCTCCTGATTGCCATTTTTCGCGATGAGTTTGGAGACCGCCAGTTGACTGATGACGTTCTGCTGGGCCGGTGCTTGCGGAGAACCAGTGAAACCGGGGTAGATCAGGGAAAGATTGATATAGTGTGCAGGTCCCATGTGATACTTCTGACGTTCTTTCGATCCTCCACGAACCCAGTCCGACCAGGTCGCCGCTCGCAGGAAGACCCACTCGTCCGTGGAAAACCCATCAGGCTTTTTCTCACTCAAAAACTCCTGGTAGTGCGGATGTCGCTGAAGCATCTGCACTACTTTCGTTCTTTCTGTATCGGTAAGTTCCTTCCACG
Source organism: uncultured Bacteroidales bacterium (assembly GCA_964410845.1). Lineage (GTDB taxonomy): Bacteria > Planctomycetota > Planctomycetia > Gemmatales > HRBIN36 > JAEUIE01. The sequence continues at coordinate 12,865 of CAYPJB010000050.1, forward strand.
CCAGCCGGGCAATCACCATGTGGCCTTTATCATTCCAGCCGAAGACTGATGAGAAGACCGTCAGGAAGCAGAGGAGCGTCAACCATCGAACAAGCACAATATCACCGTTTCATAAAACGCAGCGCATTCCTTGCACTGAAACTCAGCTCCATCAATAGATAGAGCATTTGAGTGTATTGTACCTTGGATTTGATGGTATCAGGCACGCAGGAAGATCTTTTTCCGATACAGGAACGAAAGCAGCAACCACTTGATGATGATAGCACCAGTGAGAACGATCGCCGTGCTGAGTGCTCCGGCCATCGCTTTCTGCATCACATCATTGGCTGTGTCAGGATGTAGCCAATTGGCGAGCACTCGACCGGTGCCACCGAAGAACTTCTTCGCAATCGGCTCAAAGTTAACGAAGTGATCAATGAGATAGATAGTGATGGCATTCGCCCCGATGACAGCAAAGGGCCAAGACCAGGATTTCCAGCCCAGGCAATCAATGATGCCGTAGAAAAGAGCCAGTAATAGCAAACTCCAGCCGCCAGCCCATAACACGTAGCTGCTGGTCCACAGATTCTTGATGATGGGGAAGACAGGCACCTTATCGTGAAGGTTGGGCATATCCATGAAAAAGCCCGACCAGGCAGCACCAAAGGCGAGGAGCACCAGCCCACTCCAGAAAAGACCGAGGAACTTCTGTCGCGGGATACGACTGCTCATCAGCCAGTATCCTGCCAGCACACCGAGGAGTGCAGTGGCAAAAGCAGGAATGGTCGAAATGATGCCTTCGTTGTCGCCGTAGCCGTAGTAGTCTCTGAGAATCCTGCCACCCCAGGCGTTCTTGAGGATCAGTGTATCGACGTAGGCGGACAGATTATTCTGCATGGTAATATCACCCGCCACTCCCCCTGGTGCTGCCACAAAGAAGAGAAGCAGGTAGTACCCGAGCAGAATCACGCCTGTGAGAATTGCGATGGCACGGGCACTCAGGAAAACGACTGCGAGTGCAGCAAATCCATACCCAAATGCTAAACGCTGAAGTACGCCGGCATATCGGACTTCTGAAAGATTGAACGAAAGAATGTTGTTGTAAACCAAGCCGAAGATAAGAATGAGTGCAACCCGCCTGGCAATCCGCCAGAGGAGTGATCCTGTCGTTGCTCCCTGTTCTCTCATCTTGAGTAGCGAGAAGGGGATGACAACACCAATGATGAAAAGAAATAGCGGAAAGATCAGATCATAGAAGCGAAAGCCTTCCCAGTTGCAATGGTCGAGCTGACGGTACAGCATCATCTGCCAACTGGATTCGTCATTGGCCGGGTGGCCCATCCGCAGATGGCTGTACTTCAACCAGGTCTGGATGGCTGCTTCACCACCGATGATCCAGAACATGTCGAAACCACGCAAGGCATCGACAGAGAACAGCCTCGGTGGTTGTGCGACGACGATGGCATCCGGTGCAGCGTTATCGGAGGAAGGTGTAGACAATGTAACCTTTCATGATGAACCAGTGAAGCTGCTGGACAAGCAGGCATGCTTGCCCCATGCTAATCTCTGGGAATGGAAAAGGGAAACGGTTTCTGGAGCATACGATGCGAAGCAGAACGACACGATGGCTGACAGGAGGCTGTGCCCTGTCCATGATGATAGTTGCATGGTGGCTCAGTTCTGCCAGTTCGCATCCAGGCATGGGTGAGCCTGCTACCAAACACGTCAGCAGTTCTCCCGAACTCAAGTTCCTGATCGAACCCTATCTGCAATTTCCCACACAGACTACTATCAACATCATGTGGGAAACCAGCCAGCCGGGTACTTCTGTGGTGCTTTACGGTGAAGCTGGGATTGTTAAATATGATGCCAAGACCAAGAAACCTATCGCTCCCACTCTTTCGGAACGACTGGAAGGCGCTGCTGGAGATATGCATCGGATAGAACTGAGCAACCTCAAACCCAGTACCCGTTATATCTACCAGGTGCAAACTACCACCAAAGAAGGCAGCTTCCTTCAAAGCGATTTCAGCACCTTCATGACTTCTGTTCGCTCAGATGAAGCCTGGTCGTTCACGGTGGTAGGTGACACCCAGCGGAACCCCGAGATCACCGGTCGTATTGCCAAACAAATGTGGGAACGACGGCCACACTTTGTAATGCACTGTGGCGACGTCGTCGATGAAGGACCAGACAAGAATCAGTGGCTGTATGATCTGTTTCAGCCGTCCAACATGCTATTTCGTCGCGTGGCAGTACTGCCGACCATCGGCAACCATGAGAAGAATGATCCGAACTACTACCGATACTTCAGCATGCCGGATCCGAAGTACTACTACAAGTTTACCTATGGCAACGCCGATTTCTTTGCCATCGATACCAATGGCTCTCGCAACCTGAGCCGTGACGGTGAGCAGTACCTCTGGCTGGATAAAGAGCTGGCTGCTTCAAAAGCTGCCTGGAAGATTGTTTTCCATCACCACCCTGCGTATTCCTCCGACGATGATGACTTCGGCTACTCCTGGTATGGCAAGAACGGCGATGGCGAACCCCGAGTGCAACGACATCTGGTGGAACTCTACGAAAAACATCAGGTAGATCTGGTCTTTAACGGACACGTTCATGTCTACGAACGCACCTGGCCGGTTCGGCAGAAGAAAGTCGATCATCAAAAGGGAACCATCTATATCACCAGCGGTGGCGGCGGTGGCAAACTCGAAGACTTCACCCCGACACCTCACTGGTTCAAGGCAGAACAACGTTCGTGCTATCACTACTGTTATGTCACCGTACATGCAGGGACACTGCACTTTAAGGCGTTCGACGTCGAAGGAAGACTCTTCGATGCGATGACGTTGGACAAGAAACGA
>CAYPJB010000051.1:0-15648 GCA_964410845.1 uncultured Bacteroidales bacterium
GCAGAGGGGCCGAGAACGTACTCGAACCCCGCTCCAGACATGGAAGAGTTCCTGAAAAAGTATGGTTACCTTCGTCCCGATGGTATTTGGGAGTATCAGGAAACTGACGAAACCAAGGAAGAACACAAGAAATTGCTGGCGGCAGCGGCGGAACGTCGCAAGAAGGTAGCACCTGAGTTCAAGCGTGACGACGAGCTGATGAAGAATGCTCCGTCGCTGGTCACTGCCCTCACGGATGTCATCAAACCTATCAACCCCAGTATTGTGTCTGTATTTAATGCCAGGGAAGATGTGCCGGGTGAGTTCAACGAGAAGCCCAGCATACTCGGTACGATTATCAGCCGAGATGGTTACATCCTGACCAAAGCCAGTGAACTCAAGAAAGAGTTCTATGTGAAAATCGGAGATAAGGAGTTGGATGGCAAGCTGATCGCTCAGCGTCCCGATTTCGATCTGGCACTCATCAAGGTGGATGCCAAGGACCTCACCCCGGTGAAGTGGGCTTCGCAATCAGAGCCAACAATCGGCGCTATCCTGGTCAGCCCCACGATGGAAAGCAAGCCAGAACGCCGGGCTGCGATCAGCATCGTGAGCCATGCCGTTCGGGAAATCGGCAGCAGCCTTTTCGGAGCCAACAAAGCTGTGCTTGGTGTCCGATTTACCACGACCAGTGAAGATCCTGTTTTTGATCAGATCGAAAAAGGTGGACCTGCTGACAAAGCTGGCTTGAAATCAGGTGACTTCGTGCTGAGCTTGAACGGCAAGCCGATTACCAAGCGTGAGCAGTTTCAGCAGATGCTTCAGCCGATGAAGCCCGGCGACAAGGTTACCCTCGAAGTCAAACGAACGGACTCCAATAAGAAGGAAATCACGAAGAAGATCGAAGTGAGGCTTGGTTCCCGTTCTGATGTTTTCGCCAACACGCCACTAGGCGGACCACGCGACTTCCAGTCACGGATGTTCGAGACGGCAGCAGGCGTCAGCAAGCGGAAGGAAGACTTCCCCGAAGCACTCACTCACGATGCAGCCCTCAACGGCAAGCAGATGGGTGGCCCGCTGCTCAACCTCGCTGGTGAAGCCATCGGGCTCAACATCGCTCGCTTCGACCGTACCTGTACCTATGCCATCACCTACGCTACCATGAAACCCATCATCGAAAAGATGATGGAAGAAGGGAAGAAGTAGTGCTGAGCGGTTAAACAAAGAGCCGAGGGGTTTATCCCCTCGGAAAACGACTACGAAAACCAGTGGGCATCCTGCTCACTGGTTTTTTTTACTTCATCCATGATGTGATTGGGTTAACTCCCTAGTTTTTGCAGTGCCTCCCCCGTCAGCCGATAGACCGTCCAATCACCATTCGCCCGGGCTCCCAGCGATTCGTAGAACCCAATCGCAGGCGTGTTCCAGTCCAGCACGGCCCATTCGAGTCGGCCGCAACCTCGTTCAACAGCTACTTTCGCGAGCGTTGCCAGGAGTTCCTTGCCGTATCCCTTGCCGCGATATTCGGACTTCACGAACAGATCTTCGAGGTAGATGCCCGGTTGCCCCAGGAATGTCGAGAAGTTGTGGAAGAAGAGAGCAAAGCCCACCTTCTCGCCATCATCCTCAGCGATTAGCACCTCGGCGTAGGGCCGTGGCCCGAAGAGATGCTCGCGAAGAGATGCTTCACTGAAGACACAATCCTGGCTCAGTTTCTCATACTCAGCCAGGTCGCGAATCAATTGGGCAATTGTCGGCAGATCGTCAGGGTTGGCTAAGCGTATCATGACTGTTTCTCGTCATCCATCATCTTGTGTGAATTGGCAGTATCCTGTTCCAGGTGGCGAGCACCCATCCACCAGATGATTCCACTGATAAGGATAAAGATCGATACCAGGATGAACCCTCGGAACAAGTGAGCTTTGCCACCCGAGACGGCACTGATGATCCAGGGTGAAGGCACATCTCCAAAGATGTGAATGATCACAATACAGAGTGCCACCGCCATCTGTCGCATGGCCGGGTGAACGACATTTGCAAGGATGGTATTGGTCGGGCCTGTGTTAGCGAAGACGAAGAAAACAGTGAGGAACATGAATACCCAGGCCATCGGAAAACTGCTGTAGAGGAATGCAATAAAGAAACCAAAGCCCAGAATCATGCTGACGCCACTAAGAACGAAATACGAGCCCCTCACTCGTGATCGCATCCAGTCAGCCAGGATGCCACCGAGGATAGTAGAGATCAGCGTCCCCACTGCCACAATGGGGCCAAAGGTATCATTGGCCTGTTTAAGTGATTGCTTGTCAGCCTGATTCTGATCTTGCTTGGCCAGTTCGATGATGGCAGGATCTTCCTGTTGCAGTTTGATGCTGACATAGGTCGGCATCCAGGTGGTGATGCCACCAACCGCAAACGTCATGGCTGCCATACCCAGACAGCAGTAGAGAAACGATTTGTTCTTCAGGATGCGGAGATAGTTCTGCATGCGAGGCTGCGTGGAAGGTTGATAATCCTCTCCATCCGATTCGCCTCGTTTGGGTTCCCGCATGAAGAGACAGAGCACTGCGAGCACAATACCGGGGATAGTCATCCAATAGAAGGCATGTTGCCAGCCGAAAGCTGCCTGCATCTGCCCGCCGTAAACAAAGCCCATGGCCGAGCCTACAGGAATCGCGATGTAAAAGGTGGTAATCGCTCGATTGCGAATCTTCACAGGAAAGAGATCAGCCAGGATAGCAGGAGCAGCCGGAGCGTATGCTGCTTCGCCTACTCCCACCAGGCAGCGACAGGCGAACATCGTCCAGAAGCTGTCAGCCATGCCGCTGAGCCCTGTAGCAATGCTCCAGACTACCAGCCCGATGGTGACAATAGTCCAGCGCGAATACCGATCGCTGAGCCAGCCGAAGAAAGGAGCAGCAACAAGGTAAGCCACCATGAAGACGCCTTGGAGCATCCCCATGTACTCCATTTGTGTACCTTCTGGCATTTCTGCAGGGAAGATAGTCTTGCACGCTTCCGGCGCCACAGCAGCCAGCAGATAGCGGTCGACATAATTCACCATGTTGATGATGAACAGCAGCACCAGTGCCGCATACGCTCCCTGTATGGGCTTGGGGGAAAGACCACCCGGTTCATTCGACATAGTGTCAGTCCTGAGTCATAAGTACTGAGTGAGACAGTAACAGAGGTTGCGAGCTGGCACAATCAAAAGTAGGGCACGCTGGGCGTGCCTCAACTGGATGAGATTCCTTCACCCGGCAAGATTGATTCGACAAGAGACGAGTCCATGTCGTGGTGAGGCATGCACTGTATGCCCTATACTACTTCTCGTTTCCTTGCTCTGTTTCGTTCCAGCTTGCGACCCATCAACCGCTCTATCGCTCGCCAGTGTTTCTGCCAGTTTCTTCGTTCACCGACAGGCAAATAGGCAAGCAGGAATCGAAGCATTATTGTTCTTGAAGCATGCAAACTGTATCGTGCGGTAATGGCTAATCGGGCCAGGTCTTTCCAGCGGCGACCTTGTTGCTGCCAATGTGAATGCGAAACACCTCGGAAATCGATGAGGTAGAGTTTCAGCCCGCTCGGTTCCTGACGAACGAGTATATTGGTGGCTTTCAGATCACGATGCGACAGCCGATAGTGATGTAGTTGCTGCATCAGGGTAGCCAACTGCAGGATCAGTTGCCGTCTGCTTACGCCATCGGCATCCATCCAGAATGCATCTAGACGCTGACTGTGGTCCAGGTATTCATGCAGATAGTAGCTGCAGAGTAGCTTGCCATGCCGTTTCTGTTCGACCACTGCCAGTGGCTTGGCAATCGGGATGCAAGCCGTCTCCAGTCGATATGCCATCTCATAACAACGGCGAGCCGGTGAAGTACGCCAGTTACCCAGCCAGCGGTCGAGCCAGTGTCTGGGTCTGAACTGTGTGATGGTGATAGGCTTATGTTCTGTTTGCACTTGGATCACCTGCCCGTGACGTGATTGTTTGAGAAGCTGTGCCTCTGGTGAATGGAATACCTGATTCGGATCATACAGAAAACGAGAGAGCCAATCGGCTGGTACAGACCGATGTGCCCAGGCATGCATGCGGCGAATCCGCAATTCGTAGAAGTCTCGATTAGCCTTGGTGCAGCGTCGAACTCGCTGGTGCCAGTTGGTATAGAGCCTGCGGTCAATTCGTTGCAGCAAGAGTTGCAGCAGCTCACGCTCTTCCTGCCGATGGAAGCGAAACCCGCTGGCCCGCCGAAAGAGAACCCAGCCATACAGTCGATGCTGGGCCGGCATCAGTGGCCATAAGCTTTGCCCGATGAGTGTCAGCGTATGCAGCAACGCCTGGTGATCACTGGGAGGCTTGGCTTGAATGCAGTAGGGATCGATCAGATACCAGTGTCTGTTTCCATCCACATCGGTATGCACCAGAATATTGCCGGCATGCAGGTCATCATGGATGATGCCATGCTGCAGCATTTCGGCCAGGAAGTGGGCTAACTCAGCAATGACAAGCTTGGTGACAGGAGAGAATGACGAGCCGGGTTCTTCCACAGACATGGAGAGAAACAGTTGTTCCAGTGTCTGGGCTTCGGGTATCTCTTCGCTGATGAAGTAACTGCCTAGCTGCGGATGCTGCCCCACTGCCACAGGTTTGATGGTAGGCACCGCCCGTTCCTGCAACTGCACGGTACGCTGCCATTCACGCTGTGCCTTGGCCTGAAGAAAGCGATTGCGAAACCGGGTGATCAGGTCGTGCGGGGGGTAGTGCTTGACATACACAGGTTTGCCAGGAAGACCCACCCGGAACACGGAACGATGCAGTGACTGTTTGATGATCTCAATTTGACCAGCATGCGACCATTCTTCCAGTCGCAACCCCTGCTGGCCAAGGAGTCGCTTGCTCCACGCAGGGTCAACCCACCAGCGTTCCTGGCCACACTGAATCTCTTGCCAGTTGTCTGCAGGCAGATTCGGTGTCATTACGCCACCGCTTTCGGCTGAAGGATTCTTTGCAGAGAAGATTTCCAGCGATAGATCAGTTGTTCGATACTGTAATGCTCTTCCACCTGTTGTCGACCGGCTTGTCCCATCTGGCGGCGAAGCTCTGGATCGTTCATCAGTCTGCCAATGGCGACGACCCATTCACTGGGGGTGCTGGCCCAGAAACCGTTCACTTCCGGATGAACCAATTGACGATTCACGCCTACCGGAGTGGTGACAACAGGAAGGCCGGCGGCCTGATACTGCAGCACTTTTAATCCGCACTTGCCTTTACTCCAGGTATCGTCAGGCATGTGTGCGATGCCGATATCACAACCGGCCAGTTGGTTTGCTTCCAGCTTTTGGATCCAGGGGACAGGCACTACCTTGATGCCGGGGAACTTGGGGAAACGATCGCAAATGACGTACAGTTCCAGTCCGGGAAGTGTTCGTCCCAGAGTGTTCCACAATTCAGCTTGTTGTTCCAATCCTCGAAGTGTGCTGGAGGAGCCAATCCACACCATCCGTACGCCCGGTCCGCGTCGCTGATGCTGAGCCATCGGGTAGTGGCTGGCATCAACACATGTGGGCATCACCACAATCTTGTTTGGCGTGGTGAATTGGCTGGCACATTCTGCCAGGTATTCATTGCCAGCGAAGACCTGATCAGCTGCCTGCACCATGGCCTGGAAACGAGCTAACCGTCGCGGTGATTTCCTGCCCGGGCGATAGGAGTTCCGCTGAAAAAAGGCGTCGTCGAAATCAAAGATCAAATGCTGTGCAGCGCGACGCAGCAGTGGCAGTTCCCATGAGGAGATCAGGCGTCGCTGGACAACAACGATGTGGGCATTCTTGATGTCACGATACAGTGCAAGCCTGCCCCAGGGGGTTTTGGGCATCTGCTGCACACTGAACCAGTGGCCTTGAACCCGGAATGCCTGGCGCACCGGTTCGATGCGGTATCGGAGGCAGACGTGTTGAGCTTCCTTGCCCAGAGCGATGATGTTCATCGGACGCATCCATGCGGCCTAGTGTGTTATCCATGCATCAACGGCGCTTCATCAGCGCCCGTTGAATATCTCGTTTAGCATCAGCCTTCTTGAGCGATTCACGCTTGTCGTGTGTTTGCTTGCCCCGACCCACCGCAATCTCCACCTTTACTTTGCCATCCTTGAAGTACAGCTGAAGTGGAATGATGGTGAAGCCTTTCTGGGTGATCTTTTCTCCCAGCTTGGCAACTTCGCGGCGATGGAGCAGCAGCTTGCGAGGCCGCTTCGGCTTGTGATTGTTGTGGGTTCCCATTTCGTATTCGGGAATCTCGAGACCATGCAGGAAGAGTTCGCCGTTATCGAACCGGGCGTAGGCGTCTTCGAGCATTGCTTTGCCGGAACGCAGACTCTTTACTTCGGTGCCCACGAGCATGATGCCCGCTTCCACCTTATCGAAGAGTTCGTACTCGTGGCTTGCCCGCCGATTGCGACAGATGTTTTTCGTGTGCGGTGAGGCTTGGCTATCTTTACCAGCCATGAAGGCAATCTCCTGGCGGGCATCTTAGCAGAGATGTATAGAAAGTGGCAACGTCAAGCGAGACGCTGTTCGAGGGAAGTAAGCCAACCATCAATAGTTTTCTGGGCAGCCCCTTTGATCAGGCTGGCAGGGACTAATTTAAGCAGTCCCCCCATTTCCTGTATGGTAGCCTGCCAGTTCATGCAGGTACCTTCCCCCTCAGGCAGCAGTGTGAAGGAAGCAAGTAATTTGACCGTAGTACCAATTCCCTTGGAACTGACCTGCAGTTCGGCCTGGGAAGGTGGCGTGGAACTCAGGCGTTGCATGGTGGTCTCCAGTTCGCCTTTGACAAAGCTCAAACCAGGTGCCACCACCACTACAGCATGGGTCTCGCTCGCTTCTTTGACGGTTTTGACATCAGGAAGAGTCTTGACGAGTAACTGAAGATCAGCCAACTGCGGATAGAGCTTATCCGCAGGTAGAGAGAAAGTCTTGCTGCCTTGCAACTGAATCATGACTAGGCCCGGATGGCAATGAAGAGTTCGGACATCTTGATGCCGAGACCCAGGCATATCTTATAGAGGGTTTCGATGGAGGCAGAATTCTTACCAAGTTCGATCTGCGACAGGTAGCCTAGAGATACTTTGGTTCGGTCGGACAGTTGGGCCAAGGTGAGGTCCATGCCCTTGCGGCGATCACGCAGTACCTTACCCAGATTCTCACGCAGTGCATCTTCGGACATGCGAAGGATGCCCTTCGATTCCAGACAATGATGTACAGTATCTCGAAGTTTGTTGATATCGAAAGGCTTGGTGATATAGTCATAAGCCCGGGCGCGTAAGCTGTTCAGGGCACTATCTACTGATGGGTAACCCGTCATCACAATAACGCTGGCATCGGGTTGGTTCGTTTTCACCAGATCAAACAGGGTATTCGCATCGATTCCAGGTAGCACATAATCCATAATGATCAGGCTGTAACTGTTGTTTTTCAGTGAAGCCTCAATCTTGTCGTGTTGGCTGACCGAATCAATGGCAAAATGCGGCTGTGCTAACGCTCGTTCGATAACCTGACAGATGGCAGCTTCATCATCAATGATCAATATGCGTACATCAGCTGGACAATAGAAGAGTTGATGGGTTGATTCTGCAACAGTTTCCGAGATGGCTTTTTCGTCGGCGTTGAATTTGATCTGTTTGTACCAAGGTTCTTGCATGGGAGGTGTCCTGTATCAGAGTGTGAGGATTGAGTGAACTGACACCATTAATCATATATAAGCAATTCATGCTTAGCAAGAACTGGCGCAGGAATCATTTCAAATCGATACGTGGCTCAAAGTCGCCAATTCCATGTGCTATTCATGTAACGGTAAAATCGCCAAGCCAGGGTACGTGGAGGAACTAGCACCTTTACTCGTCCCATGACGCCGGGATGGATGGCGGCATCGTATTCATCCAGATCGACCGTTACCATAAAGTGTTGGCTCTGAGGGCGCTCTACCTGACGCTGTTCGCCTTCGACGGTTTTGGTTTCCGTGGCGACATTGCCACCATATTTACTTGAGAGCTGATTGGGTATTTCTGACGTTTCCTTATTGGCAATCGTGCTGATGTGCCCTTTCCAGTAATTGTAACCTCTTCCATGAATGCGGATGAGTGCCTCGTCATTCTCCGAAATCAGATCCTTGTCGGCGGGTTCCACCAGGAAAATGGCTCGTAGTTTTTCTGCATCACCTACGCTGCAGATTTCTGCACCTCGAGGTACCTGATTACCCAGTTGTTCCTTCGGAATCAGTTTCATGACGGTGCCATCGATAGGGGCTCGTAAAACCAGGCGTTCCTGCTGTTTGCGGAGCATCTGCTGGGTATGTTCCAGCTTGTCGAGGTCGCCCTGGGCTTTCAGTAGTTGCTGGGCCAGTGGTCCGAGGCGGCTGTTACTCGATTGCTGTTGCTGAATGAGTGTATGAATCTGTTTTTTAATCGGTGGTATCTGGTTGAGGGTGATTTCGTATTGAACCTTCAGATCGATATTGTCGAAACGGGCCAGAGGCTGACCAGCTTTCACTTTCTCGCCATCCTGTACCAGGAGTTCCGCCAGGAAGTTGCCTTCGTCCTCCACCACGACGGTACGGGTATATTGTGGATCCGGCAGGATGAGCGTGGTGGCTTTCACACGCATGGGTAATGGTATCAACATGATCGTGGAAAGGAGGGCGACCACCACGATGGCAGTGATAATGACTCGTGCTGGTTTCATGTCCGGAAGTCTCCCTCGGCGGTGGATGGATTTGCCAAGTTTGTAAAGGGGCATGCCAATCATTGCCCCCAGGGATATCGTGCCAAACAGATAGCTGATGGAGCCAAGCTTGTAAGGCTCCAGGAATGTGTACATGAATCCAAGAATACTGAAGGTAATCAGCCAGCGGTACAGCCAGCTGACAACGGCAAAGGTCACGAAGAGAATCTTGCGACCCATTGTCATGTAGGGCTGAGGTGGAATCTCGATGCCCAGGCATTTCTCCTGAACCAGTTCTCCCAGGTACTTGTTGGCCTTCTCACGCAAGTTGGGAATTTCGAGCCAATCGGCAAGCACGTAGTAGCCATCGAAGCGCATCAGCGGGTTGGCATTGAAAACAAAGGTGCTGATACTGCAGACCACCATCAGGCTCATGCAGATGTTGTTAATAAACGTACCTTGATCCGTTGACCACCAGATAAAGGTTGCAATCGCCGCGATGATGAGTTCAACATAGATGCCCGCCGCACTGATCACGATTCGCTGCCATTTACTGGCCAATGTCCATGCATCTGAGACATTGCAATACATGCACGGCGAAAAGACAAGGAAGAGTAACCCCATCTCATGTACTTCACCGCCAAACGTCTTGCAGGATAGACCATGCCCGAACTCGTGAATGATCTTCACCAGACCGAGGGCTACCCAGAGATACCCCACTGTCCGCAGGGTAAAGAACTCATGGTAGGCGGGCATCTTGGCTACGAACGTGCTCCAGTGGGTGGCCACCAGCATGACCGCCGACAGCATGATAATGATGGAAATGAAGAGAAACATCTTCGTGAAGATGAACCCAAAGTAAGGCTTCATCTTTTCAAGAATGCGATCAGGATCGAAGACGGGAATCTTGATGTACAGGATGTTCATGAACGACTGCATGATCTTGCGATTGCGTCGTTTCTTATAACGCGTGTAGAGCTGTTTGCCTGCTCCCGCGTTTTCATTCTGAGCCAGGCCCGCTTGCAGAAGCTGGCTGGTGAATGCTTCCAGATCTTCGAGTGTCAGTCGTTCCGGGCGGAATCGCAACTCGAAGGCTTTCTGAGCGTCATCCAGTGTGCGGGCCCCATCCATGTAATCCAGTAGAAATCGTTCGTGTTCCTTGAAGCGATAGTATCGCAAAGCGACCGGGTCTTTCACCACATAGAAGGTTTTGCCTTCGTACTTATGGGGCGAGACCTGCAAATCCGGACGCAATCGAACGCGCACCTTCTTCCTGCGTTCGAGTTCCGAGATTTCTCCCAGATTCAGCGTCGGATTCATGTCGCAAGCCTTTTCTTGAGCTATCAGCTATTTGCCATCAACCGCATCAGGGTAAACCAGCATGGTCACCCGTTTGCCTGGATCCAGTTTGCGAGCGCCGGTGTTGTCGTACTCAGCCTGCACACGGATGAGGCCGGTCCCGCTTTCCACCTGAGGACTCTTGAAGACCAGCTTGGCCAGGTACGGTGTAGTCAACTCCTCCTTCGTTGGAAGTTGCCACAGGCGAATCTTGAAATCCGTGCTTCCCATGAAGACATAGGACTGCTGCGGACCGGTCAGGAAGAAGGCACAGGTTGCCCGAACAGCTTCTGGCAGGGTGAAATGTGCACCGATCGAGCCATCTCTCAGCCACAGATCAGTGGAGTTGGCGGAAGCTGGTGTAACTGGTGTCGCACCGGGTGGGGGAGCAAGCTTCGAGTCGGTTGCTGTTTCAGCAGCAAGTTTCGGCAGGCGAATCAGGAGATTCCGTCCCTGGTCGGTAGCTGCCACAGCCCATTCACCATTGGGTGACAGATTGGCAAACTGCACAAAGCGCCCCTGGCGTCGGCTGTTAATAACGCTGACAGGTTCCAGTGTTCTGCTGTCAAGCAGGCGCAACTCATCGCCGTGCTCGGAGAAGGCGTATCGGGCATCGTTCGACGGTGAGAAGTGCTTGACATCCCCCGAACGCCCCATGGTTGCCTTGACCAGTTCGCTTTTATCACTGCCGAGCTTCCAACGTCGCAGGCTGTTATCAGTTCCCGCAGTGAGCAGATGCTGGCCATTCTTGCTGAAGCTGACCGAAGTGACGCTGCCAAAATGGGTGGTAGCCACGCTACTGGAATCGGCCTGCAGGAAGTAAAGCTTCTTACCAGTGATCACATTCCAGAGTGCTACCCGGCGATCATCGCTGCCACTGGCAGCGTAAACGCCGTCACCACGGAAGGCGATGCAGTTGACAGCCTGATCATGCCCCTTTTCGAGGATTTTTGCTTCCACCTTGGGCGAACCTGCCGCATCGATTTTTACCGTCCATTGATAGATAACGCCGTCACTGTAGCCAGCGAGCAGCAGGTATGTGTCCTCGTTGACGGCGGGTGAAACAGCAACACACTTGCATGCTACCCGTCGCTGATCGGGCCGTTCCAGGCGAAGCCAGGGCAAAGACGTGGCAGGAGCAAGATTCCACAGGATGACAGTGCCATCGTCGCTGCTGGAAGCAAAGAAACGATTCAGCGGCGCCAGTGACATTCCTGTGACAGTTCCCGTGTGTCCATTGAAGATGAACTGAGCTTCGCGATCGTTCTCTGGTTCGACGATAACGGTCTTGCCCTGATTGATGCGGCTGGAAAAGCCTGATTCAAAGGCGCCATCAACGAGTAGAGTCTTGTCGTTGACGATGTGCATGATGGGTTCGCCACCCCGCACGCTCGCACCCTTCTTCTTGTAGACCTTGACTATGGTGCCAGGGATTCGTGATTTGATCTGGAACAGTTCTGCCTGCTGGGAAACTTCCTTGAGTCGAGACTCTTCGACTTTCTTTTCGACCTGCGATTTGATGATGTCGTACTTGGCTTGTTCTCGTCGAGCGATAGACAGTTCCAGGTCCGCCGGGCTGGCAGCACCGGTGTTTGCCAGTTTCTGATTTCGATTCACTTCCTTGTCGTACACTTCCTGGGCATTCTCGGCAGACTTGATCTTGGCGTCGCTGAGTTCAGTCGCCGTTCTGAATTGCCCCTCCAGGCGAGCCTTGATCATGATGTCTTCCATCTTGACCAGGAGGTCCCCGGGCTTGACTTCATTGCCGATGTCCTTCACCAGTTGTTCAATCGATGCAGCAGTGTTCTCTACTTCAAAGGTGACTTCCTGTTCTTCCTTGGGTTTCAGTTCCGCCTGGATGATGATGGAACTACCGAAGCTGCCAATGCCATTGCTCTTGGGTGGATTCGAGACCTTGATAGCAGGGTCTTTGGCACTGTCGATGGGAGTGGCGACAACGGTTCGCTGCTCAGATTTTTTTGCAGACTGTACGCCCTTCTCGTCTTCCGCCTGCCCCTTGAAGTAGAAGACAGCGGCCAGCCCAGCGATGACGAGTGCAACAAAACCAAAGAAACGCCACATAGTACACCTCAGAAGTCTATTGAACGAGTACGACAGTTTTCTGCTGTCTAAAACACCACGTGCTCAAAGAAGAATTCCCAGAGCTGATAAAACCAGACGTAACCGATGGAGCGGTTGCCACAGTTCACTTTAGCCTGCACCATCACTTCGACAGGCATACCCGCCCCTTTCAGCCGATCAATCTCCCTGCGAAGATCTTCGCCGATTTCCACGCGGCACTTCAGTACCGCTTCGTTTTCGTTGATGTGATTGACCATGCCGCCCATGCCATTCTGCTTGAGCGTACCTTCGTAGTAGGTATTGGGATCGGTGCTGATCCACAGCCGCACGCTGAGCTGCCCCGTCTCGCTCTTGTCAAGCGCTTCGCGAATCTTACCGATGTGCATCTCCGGGACGTTCAGTTGCACTTCCCAGATGCCATCGATCTTGGCCACTTCGAGCAGCTTTTCGCCAGGCTTGACAGTCTTGCCCTTGAGTTCCTTGACTTCATACGTGGTGACCACCCCATCGATGGGTGATCGCACCGAAATCTGCTCTCCCCCTGCATGTTTGAGCAGGATCAGCAACGCTTCCTGCGCCAGTTTCATCTTCGATTCATTCTCGATGAGCATGCCCTTGTACTGGTCCTGCTGTTCTGCTGAGAGGCCTGACTGGCTCAGCGCATTGGCAGCACGTTCCCGCATCTTCTTGGCAGTTTCGTATTCTGTCCGATGCTCGTTGATCTTGGCGCGTAATTCTTTGGAATCGATGCGCACCAGTTCCTGATCCGCATTGACAAAGTCGCCATGCTGCACCACGGGTTCCACCACGCCTTCAAACTTGGCAGTGATGATCTGACGATCTTTAGGCACCAGGTTGCCCTTGGCATAGAGCCGTAGTGGCCAGGGAATGAGAGTGAGTGCAGCCACCAGGCCGGCAGCAGCGGCGATGATGACCATCGCCCACGTGCCTCGCTTGCCGCGTAATGAATCGCGAATGTTGGCAATGGGCAGCAGTGCCCAGCGGAATGGAACGCGATGATGTTCCAGCACGTTGTACATGGCCGGCGAAGCATGCTTCACCAGCACATCCATGCGGGCGAGGAGGGCTTCCGCTGTCAGGTTCGGTTCAAAGCACTCGACTGCAATACATGAACGACAGGGCCGTTCCTTGTCTTCGCGATCATCGCGCAAAGGGGCGATAATAAGCAGCTTGCTGTTGCTTTCCGCGAGGTATTTATCCAGGGCATCCAGCACTTTGGGAGGCAGCGTTTCATCGCGTTTGCCGCTATAAATAAGCTTGTCGTTCCATACGAGCACCGCATCGCACAGTGCTTTCATGGTCTGAATCAGGCTGCTGCGCTTTTCAACAACATCAGCTCCGCTCACAGCTTCGATCTGCGTGTTGCCTCCCAGGCGGCTGGCGACACTGACGCGATCCACTGCCAGCAAACGGCGTGTCTCATTCACGAGAACAAATGTCGCTTCACGCAGACTGAGCGTGCTGTGAATCTGGCGGCTGAATGCTTCGAGTTGTGTCCAGACCTGTTGCTGACCGAGAACCGTGCGAAACTGATGATTGCGATAGTAATTCCCGGCATAGGAACACATATCGTTCATGAACTGGAGGAAGCCACGCAGTGCGTTCGGATTGCGATCGTGGTTGAGGCCAACTTCCAATACGCCCTGCACCTGGCGTTCGATGACGATCGGCGCCAGCAGAAGAATCATGTCTGATAAGTTGGCCGGGGCAGGGGCTCCTTCCATAATTCCCGGTCCGCTTTTGGGCGGCATGGAGATGGACTTGCCTTGCTCCAGTACCGCGCGCAACAGTTGATCGTGGCTGGCTTTAGCGCCTTCGATGCTGTCCAGATGAAGATCAGCAAAACCGATCTGGTACTGTTGCTGCAAGTTGCCCTGCTGGGTTTTGAGCCAGACAGCGCCCACATTAGTAGCAAGAGCGAGCAGCACCCGCTGGAGAAACTCCTGTCCGAACTCCGGAGGAGTCATGTTTGATTCAGCTAGTCGGGCGATCTCATCGATCAGCGCGTTGATCTGCTGACGTTTCTCTTCAACGGGATCGATAGGATTCGCACTCACGGGGCTTCCTCCGGATGACTGGCAGCATAATAGGCGTGCCAAGCCTGCCTAAAGCGACTATACGGGTTGAGGCAAACTGCGCCAAGCACAGCCTTCACCGGTACAATCACTATATTCCGCCATGCTGATAAACGGCGTAATATAGGCAAGAACAGAATCATCCTCATCTTAGTTCAGGTCTTGTCTTCATTTTCGTTATTACCCACTTGGACGGACAGAGTTAGCGCCGAGTTCAGTCGATGAGCAAAAAGGCTACTGGAGGTATTTCCGTGAAGACTCTACTCTCGCTTGGTCTGCTCCTGCTCACTTCCACTTTGATGGCACAGGAGCCCGTGAGCACTTTTGCAACGGTTGGCCGATACGAACACCATACCTGGGCAGGCCGTGGTGCTCAGAAAATGGCTGATAAGGTCAATGATCACTTTGATCGCATTGTTTGCTGTGGCTATGCCAAGTCTCACAACGAAGTGGGCGTGCCTGGCTTACGTGGTACCAAGGCTTTCATGTGGGGCAGTTCCTGCGAATTCTTCACCGAACCCTGCCGTACCCCACCCGTTTCAACAGGTCGATGGAATCGCACGAACAGCGATTTCACCGGCGAAATCTATGGTAATGGCATCAGTAACAGCTGTACCCAATGTGGGCGGTAACCGCCATTTGGTATCTCGAGCATCAGCTCTGTAGTTGATTTGATGTGAACTGATCACCCCACGTTGCAAGACGGTGGGGTGATTTCATTGATGCTGCAAACTGAATTAAATGTCGAATTCGGTGAACCCACTGCACTAATACTCTTGTGCCAGCATACTGGCACATTAAAATAGGCCACGCGTGGAACTTCTCTGCGCCTGGTAACGTCTTTAATCATAATGCCAGTATTTCGACAAATTTATCCCTGCTTGGATCGTGTCGTTACTGGCATAGCAAGCGCAACGGTGTTACCGTTTACCCGACCTCTCCATTCCACGAGCATTTCCTACTTTTGTTGTACGTGGATGAAATAGGGGTTATGTTTAACGAGTAACAATCTTTGTGCTTGCTGCCTGCGTACTTCCCCCAGTCACGCCAGAAATGGCATCGAGGAGATCTGTAGATGTCTATCAAATCAAGTGGTAACGACAGTCGTCGTCCACAGGGTGGCTTTCGCCTCAGTATGGACACACTGGAAGATCGTAATGCCCCAGGCAGTTTGTCTTCGATGTCCGATCTGTTAAGCTCGATCAGGGCTACCAAGCCATCTGCTGCAGTTGCCTCTGCAGTGAAGGTAGTCAAGAACCCTGGATTTTCTACTAAGACTTCCAGTGTTCTCTCTTTGATTTCATCACCTGCCACCAAGGCCAAAGTGAGTGGCAGTACACTGGCTGCACTCTCTGGTGCGCAAACCACCAGTAATATCAGTATCCCCTTCTTCGGCAAGCAAATGCGTGCGACCAAGTTGGTTCAGCCCACCAAA
>CAYPJB010000052.1:0-15645 GCA_964410845.1 uncultured Bacteroidales bacterium
CACCAAGTCGATGTCAATCGCATCGCCCTAGCATCACCTAGTTTGTCAAAGAACAGGATAACCAGTATCGGCTATCACCAGTTTGCAACTGAAACAGTTGAGTAGGCTGGCAAGAAAATAAGATGCACGATGATCCAAAAGGATTCAGGACTCATCTGCATCATCTCGGAATTATTCCCAAAACGATTGTAGATTGTGCTGTAACCAATTGGCATTATTATAGTTGTGGATGGAGTAGTTCGCCGGTATTTTCCGAGTCCTCTCGCTTTTTTGCTGGGAACCAGCGTCGGAAGAAGTTCCCTAGGCTATCGAAGAGTGAATACAGCACAGGCGTGATCAATAAAGTCAGCACCAGGCTTAAAAGTTGGCCACCGAGGATGACTTTGGCCATGGATGCCCGTGTGCCTGTACCTGGCCCTTGGCCCATGGCCATCGGTACCATGGCAGCTACCAGCATGATGGTCGTCATCAGGATAGGGCGCAGTCGTGCTCGGTTGGCTTCAAGGATGGCATGGTCTCGCTCCATGCCCTGTGCCCTCAGCTGGTTCGTGTAGTCTACCTGCAAGATGCCATTCTTCTTGACGATGCCGAAGAGCATGAAGAGGCCGAGCATGGCGAAGATGTCGAGGTTGGTTCTTAACAGGATGAGCGACATGACCGCAAATGGTATAGTCAGAGGTAGCGCAGAAAGAATACTGATCGGGTGTACGAGGCTTTCGAACTGGGCAGCCAGGATCATGTACATGAAGATGAATGCCAACAGGAAGCCCGTCAGGAAGTTAGCATTGGAATCCTTCAGCATCTTGGCTCGGCCAATAAACTCGTAGCGATATTCGGTGGGCAGATTCATTTCATCCAGATGATTGCTGAGTTCATCGACTGCCTTGCTCAAGTCCTTCCCCTGCAGGTTGGCGGAGACCACGACTTGTCTCTGTCGGCTGAAGCGATCAATGGTGTTCGGGCCCATTGCTTTTTCAAATCGAACGACGTTCCCGAGCTGAGTCACGCCGTTGGGGGCCAATCTGGCTGGCACTGCCATGCGACCGATGCGTTCCTGATCATCGCGGGAACTCCGCTGTGCGCGCAGCCAGACATCGTACTGCTCATCCTGTTCCTTGTACTTGCTCACGGGAGTACCGCCGACAAGGATGTTGGTCGTGCTGCTGACATCGGCCAATGACACACCCAAGTCACTTAAGCGTTCGCGATCCGGTCGGATTCGCAATTCAGGCTTGCGAAGCGAAATGGAAGTGTCAACATCGACGTAGCCGCCTTGCTGTTTCATCCAGACTGCTACCTGATCGGAAAACTCCTTGAGCTTGTTCATATCCGGTCCGAGGATGTTGAGATCGACATCGACCTGGCGGAAACCTGATGCGGAGATGGCTGCCACATCCTGCACGCCCGCCCGCAGATCCGGGTACTCGGCCAGGATGTCTCGAGCCAGTTTCATCACGGAAGCTTGTGTGTAATTCCGTTCATCAAGTGATAGCATGCGGTAGTACATCGAAGCCCGGGTGACATCGCCTTGCCCCTTGGTGACGCGTCCACTGGTGTCACCAATCACGATGAACGAGTGTGTAACACCAGGTAGCTGCCTGATACGTAAGTCGATCTCATTGCACACAGCATCGGTGCGATCAAGGGTATACCCTTCAGGCAGCGTTATCACTACTTCGAACTCGCTTTGATCATCCTTGGGCACGAAGTCAAAACCGACGATGCCCATCAGAAATGGCGTGGAGAACAGGATTGCCAGCGCTACCAGCACCAGTGTCCAGCGGTGTTTGAGCGACCAGGCCAGCATGCCGATGTAACTCCCTTCGATGATGCGCCAAATGAAGCCGCTCTTGGAACTGGCTCCATGGCCAGATTCGAGTTTTAGAAAGCGGGAGCAAAGCATCGGCGTCATGGTGAAAGAGATGAACATGCTCATCAATACCGAGAAGCCTACGACATAGCCAAAGCAGGAGAAGAACCGCCCCACCTGGCCACCCATGAAGGCAATTGGAGCGAAGACGACGACGAGTGACATGGTGGTGGCAACAACAGCCATCGCGATTTCTGCTGTTGCAGTCTTCGCTGCTTCCCAACCAGTGCGCCCAAACTCTTCCATGTGACGAAAGATATTTTCGTGAACCACCACAGCATCATCGACCACGATACCCACTGCCAGGATCAGGCCGATCATCGTGAAGTTGTTGATGGTGAAGCCCATGCCATACATGAAGGCAAACGCCCCTACCATCGAAGTCGGGATGGCCAGGGTAGCAATGATGGTTGTTCGCCAATCACGAAGAAAGAGCAAAATGGAAGCACTGACAAGAAGGATCGCCATCACCAGGTGAACTTTGACTTCTTCCATCGACAGGCGAATGAACCGTGACTGATCCCTAATCACCTCAATGGTGATATCAGGCGGCAACGAAGGCATTAGTTCCTTCAGTCGCTTGTTGATCGTGTCGACGACAGCGACCGTATTGAACCCTGACTGTTTCGAGATCACCACGCTGACTGCAGTGTCGCCTGGGGAAACATCGCTTTGTTTGCCCTTGAGCCAGAGCCTGCTGACTCCCCGAGGTTCCTCGTAACTGTCTTCGACGGTGCCTACATCTTCGAGCCTAATGGGTTGTCCATTGCGGTTGCCAACGATGAGCTTGGTGAACTCTTTGGGATGATCTACTCGGCCCATTGTTCGCAGGACCAGTTCCGATTGGCCACGATCAACTCGCCCACCTGGTTGCTCCTGGTTCTCTCTTACGAGAGCCAGACGAATATCTTCGACAGTCAGGTTCTCGTACTTCTGCAGCTTGTCAGGATCGATGACGATCTGAATCGCACGAGTTCGACCGCCGACCAGTACCACGGAGCCAACGCCATTGACGGTTTCGAGATCTTCCTTGATGCGCTTCTTGGCTATCTCGGTGATCTCGCGAAAGTCCCGTCTTCCGGAGACCGCCAGAGTCATCACCGGGGCTGCATCGATGGCCATCTTGTCGATAATGGGTGAATCAGTGCCTGCAGGCAACTGACTAAGCACCGTGCGCACCTTGGCATCGACTTCCTGTGCACCGATGTTTCCGTTCTTCTCGAGTACGAACTGTACGACGACTTGCGAGAATCCCTCTTTCGTGGTTGAGCGGAGTTCATCGATACCGGAAACCTGATTGACCGCCTCTTCAATGACCTTGGTAACGCCTGTTTCCATCTCTTCGACGCTGGCGCCGCGTAAAGTGGTGGTGACGGTGACAACTGGGAAATCGACGTTGGGAAAGAGTTCCACACCAAGACGGGGGTAACTGGCAAGGCCTAGCACGATGGGCATACTCACCAGCATGATGGTAAATATCGGTCGCTTGATGCAGAGTTCCCAGATCTTCATCACTGACTCCATATGTATGCTGAACAGCCTGGTGCTGATGAGTAGCAGTCCTCTCAAACCGGAGAGGTGACCAGAAGTTTACTTGTTGCGTATCTGGACGGGTGTGCCGTCGCTTAGCTGATTGAAACCGCTGGTGATAACCTGAAGCCCGTTGGAAATCGGGCCAATTACTTCCACCCAGGTTCGGCTATAAGGTGCTTCATCGATTCGGCGTTTGTCGCCTGCCGTAACCGGGATACCGAGCGCTTTGCCATCTTTGATGACAAATACCTTTACTACGCCTGCGAAATTGAGAATGGCTTCTTCGGGAACCGTGAGTGCCTGTGCGTTCTGATCGACAATGATACTGGCCTTGGCAAAACTGCCAGCACTGAGTTTGCGATCAGCGTTGGGGATAGCTACCTCCACAGTGAACGTTCGTGAAGCACGATCAACCGTGGTGTTTACTCGACTGACTTTGCCCTGGAAGATTTGATGGGGGTAAGCTTCGACATTGATTTTGACAAGCTGTCCATTCTTTACCTCGCCGAGGTGGCGTTCAGGGATAGCAGCCTGCAGTTTCAGTTCGTCAGCAATCACCAGTCGAAACAGACTCGTACCGGAGTTGCCTTGCATACGTACCATCTCTCCGATGGAGATGGTGCGCTGAGCCACGACGAACTCGATGGACTTGGATTGTGTGGTTAATGAGAGTTGTGGGGCAGGTGCATAGACCTTGGTTTCCTTGAGTTTCTGCTGTGCGGAGGCAAGCAATGCCGCTCGATAGCGAACCGCAGCCAGAGTCGATTGTGCTTCCAGAATCATCTGTTGATGATTGGCCTGGGCCACGCTGTACTCGGTTTCTGTGCGTTCACGTTCTTCTTCGGTGCTGGCCCCCTGTGCCAACTTACGATAACGATCACGAACGCTGGCTGCATTCCGCATCAGTGCTTCGGTACGACGAATGGAAGGCAAATCCTTGATGTCGAACTCAGGTGCGGGTGGTGTTCGCAAGCCAAGCTTGGCCAATTCCAGATCGAGCGCACGCTGGGCTTCATCAACTGCAAGACGAAACTCGGTGTCTTCAATCTCCAGTAACAGATCACCCGGTTTGACGACGTCACCCATGTCGTGGTAGATGCGTTGCACTCGGCCTTCGACCTTGGGTGCAACGGTAATCTCTTCCTGCCCCCAGAGGGAACCAACGATGTTGACTGTTCGTTCGATAGGACGTGGAGTAACGGGAGCAACAGTGACTGCAACTGGAGAAATTGTTGCAGTCGCACTGGATGCTGAAACCTTCGACGATGAGTGCTGGGCAAGAAATCTCCAGGCTCCGAAGCCCACCCCTAGGACGATTCCCCAGAAGATGAACTGCTGGAACAACGCCTTCAGCCGACCCGGTTTGGGCTTGGCCGCAATAGGCTTAGGTGGAGAATCATTCACAATTGCTTCCTTTCGCATTGTGAATGGTTCGATTTGTGAAGTATTAGACATAAAGCAACCTTTAGTTGACGATGGTGTCTGAACCCTGGTCTTGAGGTGGTCGTTTACTGGCACTGCGAGCGATCTTCCGCATGAGAACCATTAGAATATCCTGCTCGTCTTCATTGAGCGTGTGCAGCATCTTCGAACAAAAGTCGATGTGAGATCCAGTGAAGGCCTCATACATCTTTTTGCCCTTCTCGGTCAGGCTCACGTGAATGACTCGCCTATCTTCGGTACTGCGAATTCTCTCGGCAAAATGCTTGCGTTCCAGGTGATCGACGATGTTGGTAATGGTATTCACCGCCACCAGCAGCCGATCAGACAGTTCCCGCATCATCTGTGGGCCAAGATCGCCCAGCAGCTCGATAACATGCAGTTCCTGGATAGACACATCCAGCCCCGGATCGTTCGCGCAGAGGGCATCGTGAATCTTGAAGCCATTCACGATCTCTCGGAAGTGCAAGCGAAGCTCAGGGGACCGGGGATGTTTGGACAAATCATGTAACCGAATAGTTCGATATTTGAACTATATTGTTTTTGTGAATATTGTCAAGCTATTTAACCCACCAACCGCAGCGCCTCCGCCTCACGCCAGGCCACAATACTCACCCCATACCGATCAGCCATGTCGATCACTGCTTCGCGATCCAGGACGATGGTCTTCCCTGCTTCAATAGCCAGCGTCGTCGCGCCGGACTTGATCACATTATCAATCGTGAACAACCCAATCGTTGGCACATCAAAACGCATATCCTGCTGAGGCTTGGCTACCTTCACTACCGTGAACCCGCCGGAGGGGCAGAGATCGCCCGCCCGTTTGATGCAGGCATCAGTCCCCTCAATGGCTTCGATGGCCAGCACGTTCTTCTCTTTCACACAGACACTCTGCCCCACATCGAGACGGCCCATTTCTTTGGCCATCTCCCAACCGAACGAGATATCTGCTTGTTCGCTGGGGGTAGGCCGACGGCGGGTGAGGACCCCTTCGGGAGCCAGGAGATCTGGATAGAAATCGAGAGCGGAGCCGAACTCCATACCATCCTGACGGAACTCATCGATCATGGCGAGCATGAGAGTATCATCCTTGCGATCACGAATGGAACGGCGATACCAGAAGCGAATGCAGCGGAGGTCGGGAACCAGGCTGAAAACCCGCCAGGGTGCATAGAGGTATCGATGCTTGTGAATCTTGCCGCACATCACGATGCGTTTGCAGCCGGCGTTCTTGAAGAGACGAATGATTCGCCCCAACCGAGCCAGGCCTGACCAGGCGAAACCTTCAACCTGGTTCGCTAGCGTGGGATCAGCTTCGTGCTTGATGCCTACACAGAAGACGGGCGTACCCAGCGATTGTGCCTTTTCTGCGACAACGATGGGGAATCGTCCCCAGCCGGCTAGTAGCCCCAGAGGTGCATTGTCTTTTGGCATTTAGCCGGTCATCCCGAGGTGCTGTTTGATCTTGCGGACATCCTGACGAATCTCGGGCAGTTTATCCAGGCTCAGCAGAATCACCTTGGCATCGCGTTCGGGCCGAGCGGGTGCCCCCAGCACTCTGGTTTTCGCGGGGATATCGCTAGGCACTCCGGCTTGTGCCCCCAGCACTGCTTGATCGCCAATGTGGACGTGGTCCGCCACGCCCACCTGGCCAGCCATCACCACGTAGTCGCCAGTGGTGCTGGAACCACCCACACCAACCTGGCTGACGAGCAGGTTGTGCTTGCCGATCTTACAGTTGTGGCCGATCTGCACCATGTTGTCCATCTTGGTACCCTGGCCGATGGTGGTCGGCTCGAAGGTGCCACGATCAATCATGGTGCCTGCACCGATTTCAACATCGTCACCAATCTCAACACCAGCCATCTGCGGAATCTTGACGTGCTTGCCCTGCACCAGCTTGTACCCAAAGCCATCGGCACCGATGACTGCATGTGCATGAAGGATTACCCGCTGTCCCAGCGAGCAGCCATCGTAAATCACAACGTGGGGATACAGCAGGGAGCCATCGCCGACAGTACAATTCCGTCCAATAGTTACCCCGGCCAACAGTGTGCAATTCTTGCCGATTACGGTACCAGCTCCAACTGCGACGAACGGCCCGATATAGCAGCCTTCACCAATAGTGGCAGTGGGATCAATTGCAGCCCGGGGATCAATCTGGGCTTCGTACTGAGGCAACTCAGGATGGAAGTGCTGATAGACCTTCAGGAAAGCACTGAAGGGATCAGCCACTTCGATGACAGGCAACTCGTTGTGCCGGATGCCTGGCTTGGCAATGAGTACCGCAGCCTTGGTGAGGAGCAGGTTCTTCTGCTGTCGATCATCCGCGAGGAAGGAAACATCATGCGGCCCTGCTTCGAGGAGTGCTCGCGCCCCGGTAATGGGCGTTTCCCCGCTGCCGACAAGGTTTCCACCTACGAGTTCAGCAAGCTGACTGGCTCGCAGGAGAGGCAATATCGCTGTCATGGGCACGTCCTTTCGCCCAGGAATCTGTTCAAGTACGAAGGCAGCGTAAACCAAGATGACGAAACGGGCAAGGCGAAGTTAGGCTGTCACCACTGGCAGCACGTAAGGCCCCTTCGGGATCACTGCCAAGCTTGCCTTGGGACCATATTCTACCATGCAGTCAGCAACCGCCTGCTCCACACTGGATGCCGGTTCTACATGACACTTTATGAGTGTCTCAGCGGGGATGCCATCGCTGACAATCTTCACCTTGCACTGACGCAATACCTTGACCATCTCTTCGAGCTGCCATTGGTCCATCACGAAATAGTCCTTGCCCATGATGCGTTCGATGAAATGATCGAGGTTCGGATTGTCGTGAATGAGATGCTGAAACTCCGGACTGCCTAGCCCTTCGGAGAGGGAAGCTGCCAGGATGATGGTGCCACCCTTTTTAACGATAGGCAGCGCCCCGGTCAGTCCCTTCACAGCCTGATAGAAGGTGGTATCGAGTGGATACCCTGCACAACTGGTGACAACGATATCGACCGGTTCAGGCATCGGTGCCTTGACCACCTTCTCGCAGAAGAGCACCCCTTCCATCCAGGCTACCACCATGTCGCCTGCACCAACCCACGTCACTTGGCGTTGCTCATCCAGGCACACGTTAACGATGAAATCGCACCCAGCCTGCTTGGCAATGTACGTGTTCTCTTCATGCACCGGGTTGCCATCAAGGATACCGCAGTCAGCATTGGGGTTCTCGAGGAACTTGGGACCGTGCCAGACTTTGACTGTTTCCAGACCGACGATGCCCGGACAGATTACCTTACGACCACCCGAGTAGCCTGCCATCAAATGGGGTTCGATAAGGCCGGTGGTGATCTTGAGCTCTGCTTCCATGTAGCGTTTGTCGATCCACATGGGCACCCCGCGAGGCGATTCGCCGAGGTAGTCGTGTTCCTCCTGCCGTTTGCCGAAGTGGTTTTCGATGCGGTAGTTCTGCATGATCTCGGCGCCAACCATCTCTTCCAGTTCCGCCCCTTCGTTGGGACGATGCAGCCCGGTCGCGATCAGGATGCAAATCTTCTCGCGTGGAATGCCACTGGCTTCCAGTGTCTGTAGCAGCGGAGGCAAGATCAACTTGTTCGGCACCGGCCGAGTAACGTCGCAGATGACAATGCAAGCTGACTTCTTGCCCTGGGCTAACTCAGACAGTGGTCGAGTACCAATCGGTTGGTTGATGGCATTGGTAATGGCTTGGGCCGGGTTCGCCAGTGGCGTGGCAGGTTTGATCTTAAGTGGCCCCTGGCAATGATCAGGAAGGTTGACCCAGAGACCATCGCGGCCGTAGTCGAGTTTGATTCGCATGAGGAGTCTTTGTTCTTCAAAGTGTAACACATTCATAATAACAGCCCCTAAGCTGGTTTGCCTAGGGGCTGTTTGATGTTGTTCTCTAGTCAGTGACGTGTTTTTGGCCGTTTACTCGCCAATCACTTTGAACTTCAAGCGATCAGGGGCGCTTTTACGTTCCACGGTGAATGTTACTTCCTGGCCAGGTTTGAACTTGGCGAGCATCTGCATGTAGGATTCTTCGCCATCATTCATGCTGGAGATCTTCTTGCCATTCACTTCGTGAATGCGGTCGCCTGCCTTGATGCCTGCTTTTTCAGCAGCCTTGCCAGCAGTGACATTATCCACCATCACGCCTGGGCCCGGGTCGTTGTAATCAAACATGATACCAAAGCGAGGCACCTTTACACGGGGAAGATCATCCTTGGCACCATCCTTGCTAAGCCCAGCATGAGGATCGGCTGGTTTCTTAGGCTCAACCTTTTCCATCTTCTTTTCTGGCTCCTTCTTAGCTGGCTCGGTCTTCTTGGTGTTCTCGGCAGGTCGACGACGAGGAGCAGTAGTCTCAGCCTTAATAAACGCTGGTCGAGGCATCGTAGCCATTCCCTCGACAATGTTCTGGCCGAGTTCGGCACATTGACGAATCCCCACGATGTTGATGGTTTGCCAGACATCGGTTGGGCGGTGATACTGCGGGTGCATGCCGGTGAAGAAGAACAGCACAGGAATGTTCTTCTTGTAGAAGGAGTAATGATCGCTAGCAGCAAAGAACTGGCTGGAGCGAGGCTTGACAACTTCGACGTTGAGATCGGCGTTAGCCTTGTCAATCAATGATTCAAATTCCTTGGCGGAAGTCACACCATTGATTTCGAGTGGGTACCTCTTCTCGCGAGCACGTTTGAGGCCTTCCTCATCCAGATTCTTGGCTAATTTGTTGTCATCGAAGCCAAGTCGTCCGACCATGTCGAGATTCAGCATCGATGAAGTCTTTTCGAGAGGAAACAGTGGATTCTGAACATAATGAGCAGAACCGATCAGTCCCCATTCTTCAGCGGAGTACCACTGGAAGACAACGCGTCGGCGATTCTTCAACGCACCAGGACCGCTTTGCAGTTCCTGCCAGCGACGAGCGATCTCGAGGTTACAGCACGTGCCAGAAGCGTTGTCATCTGCACCGTGGTGGATTTCCTTGCTGTTGGCCAGCGAGCCGGTTTCGCCACGACCTACGTGATCATAGTGGGATCCCACGACAACCACTTCATCAGCCAGGTCACCTGCTCCGGGAACCGTGGCGATAATGTTGTTGATCTTGATGCCATCGCGATTGATATCGGCATTGAGGCTGATGGTGACATCTTTGAGCACTGAACTCTTGGGCTTTTGAGTTTCTGCAATGGTGCTTTCGAGTGCTGCCAGCGAGTCTGAACCCGCTTTCTTGAGCAGTTGATCGACAACAGCTCGCTTCACATGCACTACCGGTGGTGTTTCCTTTTTCGCACGTGTGCCGGCGAAGTTGAATCGAACCAGATCATCCGCATCTTTCACACTGACATCATTCACGAGAAGGATAGCCTTAGCTTTCTTCTCGGTGGCAAAGTTGATCTTGCTGGTCAGCGTGGCGAGATCGTCCTTGTACTTGGGGTCGGCATCAGCGCTTTGCTTGGGCATGCGACGGAGAATGATGGCAACCTTGTCTGTCAGGTCCACATCGGCAAAGTCGTTATAGCTGGGGGCTTCACTGATAATGCCATAACCAACGAAGGCAACAGGTGTATTCTCCAGCTTCCCGCCGTTTCCAGCACCCAGAACCTGGTACTCATCAGCCTTTACTTGAATATTGTCGCCGCCAGCGGTAATGCTGAGGGAGTTGTTGGTGCCTAAGCGAGGGCCGGCGAGTTTGAAGTCGTAGGGCTGGAAGAATCCACCATCGACCCCGGCAGGTTGCAGACCTGCTTGTTTGAGACGACCAACGATGTAATCAGCAGCTTTGTGGATACCAGCCGTGGTGCTGCCTCGTCCTTCGCATTCATTGCTAGTGAGGTAGTAAATGTCGCTCATGATTCGCGTTTCGGAATCGAGCGTGTTGAAAAGTTTGGCGTTGCTGGTGACAGTGGGTTTGTCAGAAGCCCAGACCAACCCCGTTACACTGGCGCACAGAAGCGCCATGGTAAAGAGACGACGACGTAACATGGAACACTCCGCAGATTGCAAGGGATACTCTATCTTAGCTAAATAAATCGTGAGATGGTGAGAAGAGAATGATAATCGTTAAGATGCTTACAGTGTCTTGCACAAAAAAGCTTGCATTATTGCTTGACAACAACTGGGCGGGAGAGCTTGATAGGGCTCGTCGGGTTTTGTTCCACAACAACTGATAGCCCGTGCCTGGTACGCCAACTGGCTGGTGGAACATCAGTCAATGGACTGGAAGAGGTAGCCTCATAGCTGGCTTGGACAATGTCTGCATCGCGAGGGTAGAGCGGTTGATTGGATCGTGGCTGGCTGCTTGGAGCAGGAAGTTTCTCATAACTCATGCTATTTTTATCAAACTCTGGTACGGCTGGTGGTGGTGGAAGAGGTGGCGGTTCGTTTCCCGGTGCTGAAATCGTGGATGGCGTTTCGCGAGGTTTCATCGGGATGACTGGTATCGAATCCTTCTTTTCGTTCGGTTTGACGGGTTCCAGCATCGGGGCTGGAAGAAGAGGAAGCTCTTTCTTCTCTGGTGCCTTTGGTTCTGATTTCTTTTCTGGCTCTGCAGTGCGTCCAGTACCTTCCAGACCCGTTGGTGGTGGTGGAAGTGTAACGGTTTGAGAAGGGGCAGCGTTCAGCATCGGCGGGGCAGGGGTGGGCAGTGGCCCCACCAGGTTACCGTTGATGACGTGTCCCGGCGTAACGATGCTGTACCCGCCCGGAACGGCATTCATTGGCAGCATCGGAGCAGCACCGGGGCCAGGCAGTCTGATAGTGAAATCGCGTTCCGCTTCGAACAGCTTGCCATCGAGTGTAGTCATTCGAATGACTACCCGCATCCGTTCGTGGGCAGGCAGTGCTTTGAAGGGAATCAGGATGCGATAGGCTGGTCCACCAAAGAGTGGTTGATCCCACGACCGACGGAGTTCCCGATGCGTGACATCCCACGTGGAGAGCAAATTCTTGGTCCCAGCAGGTGTTATTTCGAAGAGTTCTATGTGCAATGAACCTGGTACCTTGATGGCATGCCCGTCGGGGTCACGAGGCTCAATCAGGAATTGCAGCGAATCGTCGTAGCCATTACGTGGATTATTCCGATATCCACCAGTCAATCTACCGAGCGTGATTTCCTTGATCACCCCCGTGGCCTGTGGCTCACCAGTCTTCTGGCCACTGGCAGCTTGTTGTGCCTTTTCGAGTTCCAGGTCAAGCCCGTGGATATGCCCTTCTTTGCGTTCTACCTCAGCCTTCAATTCCATGATGTGGCGTTCTTGCGAACGGAGTTCCGCTTCGAGAATATCCTGCTTCTCGCGCTTGTCGGTAAGAGATGAACAGCCGGAGGAAAGGAGCAGGCAGAGAGTGATCGCCCACATTCGCCAATGTGTTACTGCTGAGCATGATTGTGCATGTCCAGGCGACGGGCGCATGGTGATCAGGTCTTCTCCCCCGAAAGACACTCACCAGTAGTATCGGCAAAAGGGAAAAGGAGGCTTCGAGGAAGCCTCCTTTATGATGGAATTAGCTGATTTATTCAAGTAGAAGGGTTTCGCCCGCTTCGCCACCTTGCCTAGTTTACTTTAAACTTAAGCTTCGGTGCTTTTGGGATTGGTCGGCATCGGCATGCGATCCATTACCTTATCGACGATGCCATACTCCACAGCTTCTTCAGCCGACATGAACTTATCGCGGTCGGTATCCCGTTCGATTGCTTCGAGTGGCCGACCGGTGTGCTTGAAAAGGATTTCATTGAGACGCTTCTTGAGCCGCCCAAACTCCTTGGTATGCAGCAGGAGTTCGGTAGCAGTGCCTTCGCTCCCTGCCATCGGCTGATGGATCATCACTCGAGCGCTGGGCAGGCAGTAACGCTTGCCCTTGGTGCCTGCGGTGAGAAGAACTGCACCCATGCTCGCTGCCTGTCCGATGCAGTAGGTGGCTACCGGGCAACTCACGAACTGCATGGTGTCATAGATCGCCAGGCCTGCGGTGACGGAGCCACCCGGGCTGTTGATGTAGATGTGGATATCGTTCTTCGGATCGTCGAACTGCAAGAAGAGCATCTGGGCCACGATAATGTTGGCCATGTGGTCATCAACCTGGCCTTGCAGGAAGATGATGCGATCCTTCAGCAGGCGGGAATAAATATCCATCGCCCGTTCTTCGCGTCCGCTCTTTTCAACTACGATGGGTACTAGCATGTCTTGGTGTCCTAGTTATTTGTTTCTGGTTGTTGGTTGTTAGTTGAAGTGCTGTCGCGGGTCAAGGACCAGAAACAAACAACCATCAACTAACAATTCCTCGTCAACTGGCTTTGGTAGGCTCAATCGGCGGCTTTGTGAGAATATCGTCTACCAGGCCGAACTCCTTGGCTTCCTGAGCGCCGAAATAGCGGTCGCGTTCAGTTTCTCGAGCGATCACTTCGACGGGCTGTCCCGTGTGTTTGGCAAGAAGTACGTTCAGTTTGTGCCGATCCGCCTCGATTTCCCTGGCCTGAATTTCAATGTCAGAGACCTGGCCACCGACACCGCCGTGAGGCTGATGCACCATTACCTTGGAGTGAGGCAGGCAGAACCGCTTGCCTTTGCTGCCACCAGCGAGGAGGATAGCACCACCACTGGCTGCCATGCCGATGCAGTACGTGGCGACGGGGCATTCGAGGAACTGCATGGTGTCGTAGATGGCGAAGGTGCTGGTGACCATACCACCCGGGCTGCTGATGTAGAAGTGGATATCCTGCGTCCGGTTTTCGTACTGCAGATAGAGCAGTTTCATGACGATCTCGATGGCGGACATATCGTTGATTACGCCAGCGAGGAAGATGATGCGATTTTCCAGGAGCAGATCGCCCAACGACATTTGTCGCTGACGGGCATACTCGCGGTAGCGTTGTATGCTGGGAGGCAGTTCAATGTTCTTCGGAACAAAATCATCGCCAATGATTGGTACCATCATCAAGCATCCACAAACAGGGTTTCTGTTACACCCGCATTATACGGCAGACCAACAGAATGCAAGTAGGGGGTCCCTATGCTCTCACCCCCAATCGACTTAATAGGGGAGTTAGTTGCGAGGATGTTTACGATGTTGGAAGGGACTGGATATGGATCAGCGTGAAGTTCTGGTCATCCACCAATCACAGCAACATACTTCAAGCAAAAAGCCGTGGTG
This sequence comes from uncultured Bacteroidales bacterium, assembly GCA_964410845.1. Classification (GTDB taxonomy): domain Bacteria; phylum Planctomycetota; class Planctomycetia; order Gemmatales; family HRBIN36; genus JAEUIE01. Next base: position 14,000 of record CAYPJB010000052.1, read on the forward strand.
ATTTCTCACCACGGCCCTGGGCGATTGTCTTTGTTGCTAGTTACAGCACTCAGGTACGCGGACGGCTACCTTGCGGCAGCGGGTTTCGCAGTACGTGTGAGGCACCATTTGGCAGGTGGTGACAGGAACCTGACGGGTATGCACTTCCTGTACCATGCGGCAGGTAGTGACGGGAACCTGACGTTCCATCACTTCGGGCACCATCTTGGTTCTCTGGCACTTGATCACTTGCTGACGTGGTTCGGAGACCATGCGGCAGGTGGTCACAGGTACTTGCTTGCAGATGGTTTCAGAAACCATGCGGCAGCGAGTCTGGGTCACCATCTGGGTGTGCTGTTCACGTACCATACGGCAAGTAGTGTAGTTTACCTTGCGTGTGGTGTGCACAGGCACCTGTCGGCAGACCTGGTAAGGAACCTGAACCATACGGCATTCCTGCACCATGCGTGTGCATGGTACTTGTTCGCAAATCTGCTTGGGCACACAGATCGTGCGGAAGCAAGTACGAGGAGGCATCTGGCATGTCACCGTTCGGCAAGTAGGTGACTTGGTGCACTTGGCTCCGGTTTGTGGATCGGTGAAACATTCGCCTGGAATCTGTTCGACACGGGTATGGCATTCACCAGGCACCGTGTAAGGAACCTGCTGGGTTTCGTAGGTCATCCTGGCAACAGTCACCATCGTCGTCACAGGTCGCTGGTAGTACTGGGGCACCATGCGGTGTTTCGTTTCAGTCACTGTCTGATAGTGACATTCGACGACATCGCGGGTGTGGGTCTCGTACACCGGCTTGCAGGTGGTGTAGCAGTAAGGCACCTGGAACTGTTCATAGACAGGTCGGCAGACAACCTGGCGATGCTCGACCATCTTGGTCTCGTATACAGGTCGGCACACCGTGTAGTTCTGGACAACATCATAAGTCTCGACCACCGGTCGGCAGACGGTGTAACGCTGGGTTACCATCTGTGTGTCATACACGGGTTTGCAGGTGGTATATTCCTGCTGCACATAAGTTGTGCTGTAACAGGGACGATACACCGTACGGGGAACCGATTCAACAACGGTTTCGTAACAGGTGCGATAGCGGACTTTGGGGTAGCAGGTGACAACGGGGGCACAGCAGCTTCGGTAGGCCGACGCCCCGCAGCCACCGCAGGCATTTGCCGAGCTGGGCACGAGCACCGCGCACAGACTGACAACAGCAACGGCCCAACGACAGAGCGTGGACAACATGGCAGCAACTCCTCGTGAGATGTTCCAATCGTGTGGAAGCATGGCACCCTGCTCCATGCAGAATGCCTGTGCAAGTTTGCACGACGGGAGACTACACTCCAAATGGAGGACTGCATTTTCACTAGAGTCAGCCAATTACCTAACCGGCATGTACGGCAAGGTCGATTCGCTGATCAAGATGATTCATCTGGAATCACATTAAGTTGTAAGAGTTACAAGTTGACACAGAGTTGTCACTCGCGAAATGAAGCAAGGCGAAGGATGTCCTTCGCCTTGCACTGACTTTGCTAACAACATGCTTAAGGTACGATCGGTTTGTTGCGAGAAGGCGTGCCGGCCCCTGCAGGGAGAATCATCGGGGTTGCAGACTCCAGTGTAGCTGTGCCTGCTGGAACTGCACTGGGTGGAAGCAG
>CAYPJB010000053.1:0-15589 GCA_964410845.1 uncultured Bacteroidales bacterium
TGAAAGTCCGCTCAACGCCGGCGATTTTCTTGCCGGCCTGGTCGTATCTCGTGGTTCGCGTGCTGAGTCGTGGCTTCCACTCGCCTTTCTCGTTGAATCGGCCTGTGCAAGCAGTACCGCCGTCACGCCAGGATTTGAAGTCATCGAAAAGGGCTGATTTCGAGTAGTAAGTAACGTCCTGAACGAGGTATGAATGGCCTTTGGCATCCACGGGGAACCGAAGCTTCGGGATTTTTGAGTATACGACACCTTGCTTGTCGGTAGCATCGAAGCGAGGCACCGTGTTGATTTCCATCGCTCCGCCACCCATCACGCCGGGCCGAGTATCAAGGCCACGCCCATAGAGGAAAGGGTACTTGAAAAGCTTGCCGATCTTGCTCCAGGTTTCCGGGATGTAGAAGGCGATCGGGCCTTTGAAATTAGTCGTGCTGAGGAAACAGGTCCAACTCTGATCGCCAGTGGGTGGTTCTCCGGGGGAGGGGTCGGTGAATGGCAACGCCATCCACGTGTAGCCGAGGAATTCGCCATCGGGACTGCCTTGGAATGGGAGCGCGTCCGGCGGTATCAAAAGACGGTTGCTGAGTTGGGCGATTCCCAGTCGATTGTCCGGTAATGCTTCATTGCTGTAGAAAAATGACCAACCCGGCGAACCGACTTCGTAGTCGTAACACTGCGGTGTCGCGTTCATGCTGAACTTGGGCGGTCCATATCGAAAATGGTTGCCTGCCCAATAGCCCAAGCCACCTTCCACGGTTTGGAAGACGGTACTCCAGGTCGGCCCCCGTTCCTTCCACTGACGCGCCAAGGTACCTTCAGGGGCAAGCGGTTTGTCTTTGTTGTCAGAGTTGTCCGGTTGAATCCAAGCACTCGGCAACCCGATCTGGAAATCAGCCAGGGGGCGATCTGCCAGCGACCACACCGCGGCATAAAACCCCATGCCTGCATTTAATCGTCGGTCAGGCGGAAGAGATTCGTGTTCGAAGCCGATGTAACCGTGCAATCCCTGTGAGTGCAGTGCCGGCTTAGCGGGCTCGGGCTTGGGTTGTTGTTCAGGCGAGATTTCCTGGGCGAAGCACGCCAACGTCACGAGTGCGGTTGTCAAGCTACACGCCCTGCGGATTATCAATCCCATGATCTGATTTCCTGCATCCAAGAGCTTTTCATGATATCAATGCTCTGGTATTCCATGCATTCTATCTTATCTACAGAGACCACCAGACTCTCGGTCGATAATCGTGTCAAACGGTGAAGCCGCGCGGACAATACCGAACAGTGGTAATTGTACCTCGATAGCAAAGAACTGACGCTCATTACTGACTAGCTAACGACAGACAGTTTCCAGAAGTTCCTGTCACGCTCCATGAAGCAGTCCGCGCCAACTTCAGTTCATGCCATGATGATTATCGGGCTGATCTACTTGAAGTGGACGAGGATAACTCACCAAACTGACTCAGGCTTAAGACTTGCTGGTTGCGATGATTTTTAATTCTTTTGTGAAAAGTGTTGAGATATGAAAGATCGTTTAGTAACTTCAGTCAACCTTTCTAAATTTCACATCTGGCTTGTTACTTCCAAGGCTAAGATCATGACAATAGATCTGGTTCGTCGTTTGGTACATAGGGTTGTCAGGCCAAAACGGTTGTTGTTCGCAGTTACTTTGGCGTTATCTGGGAGTAGCCTAGCCTCCGCCCAGTCGTGGATCAATTTCATCGGATCGGGCAACACCTGGTCGACGGCGTCGAACTGGAATCCGGGGCTGCCCGCTTTCAATGCGACATCCGTCCTGACGTTTGATTCAACCAACTTCACCGCTGGCTCGTACTCGGCAGTTGTGGATGGGGCAACGACTTACTCCTTGAACCAATTGCTGGTCAATGGAGCAGGCTTACTGACACTATCAAGCGACAACGCGGCTGGCACCATCAGCTTCGTGGGCAGTAACCCGATTCTCTCCGTCAATGGGTTGGGTGGTTTGACGCTTAACAACGGCACAAACACCACAGATATGACGCTAACCGCCAGCGGTCTAACAGTGGCGGGGGGTGGGCTGGGGTCGATCACTTTTGCCGGCACCATTGGGGGTACGGGAAGTCTCACCATCAACCGTGCAGCGCAATCTCCGAAATATCTGGGATCAACAGTGATTCTCGCGCCGACTAGCGGCGCGGGAAACAACACCTTTGTCGGCACCGTTACGCTGACAAGCGGGAGCCTGGTGCTTGACCAAACCAATGGACTGGCCCTGGGCAACTCGGGTAACGTGCTGGCAGTCAACGGCGGTTCGCTACAAGCCTTTGCCACTCCGCTCTCCCTCGCCAACAACATCCAGCTCGGTGGTACATTCCACTTCACCGGCCCACAGAATGGCACGTTTCTCGGTACTATCACCGGATTCGGCGACATTCGTACCAGCACGACAGGGACGACGACTTTTCAAAACACTATCAGCGCTATAGGCACGATCACGGCAGAGGGATTCGGTGCCCCGTCGACAATTACTTTGAGCACGCCTGTGAGCGCCGGAATTCACGGCACAGCGTTGTCGGCAACCAGCATTTCCATCAACAACAGCACCCTGAATCTCGACAACACCAACGCCAATGCCACCCGCCTGAACACTGCCGGAATATTGAATCTGAATACAGGCAGGCTTGCTCTCACCACCAACGGTAGCATCAATGCTGTCGAGCGGATTGCGGCTCTCAATCTCACCGGCGGCAGCCAGATTTCGTTCACCACCGGTTCCTCGCGGAGTGCCCGCTTCACCGCTGATGTCATTACTCCCTCAGCTGGCGGCACCTTCCTTGCTGTCACCAGTGGTACCTCCACTCTCGGTGGTAACGTCGGGCTCGTCAACAATAACAACCTGTTCTTCTCGAACCTTACCACCAGCAACAACATCAACGGTGTCCTGCCCTACGGCTATGCCACACCTTCAACGGCGAGTGCTTCGGCTCGCGGTGGTCTGGTGCGTTACGATGTTACCAACGGTGTTGTTCCACTCAATGTCTTCAATGACTACTCGGGCCGTCTTCCTCAAGGTCTGGGCTCGCAGCCGACATTTAATTTGTTGTGGGGAACGTCCAACTCATTTGCAACTACGGGTAACGGTATCAGTAACTTCAACGGGTCGATGACTGCAAACTCGGTAAGCCTGGATACGATCAGCGGCGGTAACGTCGGCAACTCGGTCTATGGCACGGGGACAATAACGCTTACGAGCGGAGCCTTGGCTTTCAGCATCTCGAACGGCGGTATCGCCTCCGCCGTTGTACCCAGCGTCATGCAGCCTAACCTCAACTTTGGCAGCATCACCGGGTATATCCATTCCCAAAACAATTTCGTCCAGGCCGGCAGTCTGAGTGGTAGCAGCGGGCTGGTCAAAGCTGGCGCGGGCTCCATGACTCTACTCGCAGCCAGCCCCAGCTTCGCTGGCGGCTTCACTGTCAACCAAGGCACAGTGTTCATCAGCGATGAAAATCAACTGGGTGCCTCGGGCGGCAGCGTCACTCTCAACAGTGGCTATGGTGGTGGCATCGGCTATGTGCCGACGAATCAATTCGGCTCTGCCAGCGTCACCTCGCTTAGCGTCAACCGCAACCTTACCCTGGGAACGAATGGCGGCAGCCTGAGCACGGTGGCTGGGAACACACTGACGTGGAACGGTATCATCAGTGGTAGCGGCCCGCTCATCAAGACAGGTACCGGCTTGGTCTCTCTCGGCAACGCCAATACCTACACCGGTGATACGGTCATCTCGGCAGGCAGTCTGGCCGTCACCAATTCTCAGGCGCTAGGCAATAGCGCGAACACCGTGTTCCTCAGCGGCGGCTACCTCCAAAGCAATACTCCAGTGACTGTTCCGCAGGATGTCGTCGTCCGCGTAAACCCCACGATTACCTCTCCAACGTTTGTTACCACTGCCGACATGACACTCTCTGGTAATCTCGGGAACAGCCAGGGTATCGGCCTGGTTAAGGTTGGGCCGGCGAACCTGATCCTGACTGCCACCAATTCTTTCAATCAGTCGTTGCAACTGGGCTATCAAACGCCCACGCATGTCGCCGGCTCTGCGTTCGCCCTGCCGCCCGGCACGCTCACTCTTACTGGGGCGAACGGCGCGCTGCCCTACGTCAGTAATGTCTTCATGTTTGCCGGGTCCTCGTTGGTCATCGATCATAGCGCCGGCGTTCTTGACCGCCGCATGGCCGCCGCCAATTACACTCTCAATGGCGGCATGGAATTTAAGGTCGTCGGCAATGCGACAAGCTCCTTGACAACGTCCACCGGCAGTCTTGCCTATCAGACGTCAACCATCAACACCTACACACTCGATCAACCTGCTTCAGGTGGCAATGGTCGCAGCGTCAGCCTGACAATACCTACGACTTCATCGGTGTTCTCGCAGTTCAATTACTATCGGGGTACCAACCTCGGCGTGCCTAGCCCCACCGACGATTACTCTATACTCCGCATTTCCAGCCTCACCCCCACCACAGGTGTGGTCGGTTACTATTCTGCTTCACCCACGGGCGGTCCGCAGGATTTTGCCACGTACACCGCCGTCAATGGCATTGAGCGCTACACAGCGTATACCCCGTTGCCTTCCAGCGGCTCTTCTTCCGCCGTCAATTATTCCACTAGCGGATCTCTTGCCCTCACCGGTGTCACCCTGGCGAATACTCTCAAGTTGACCAACAGCCAGATCGATCTGGCCGGCTTCAGCATGGGACCGACCGGCGCTGGGGCGCTCCTCTCCACTGGTGCCATGGGGCAGGACATTATCACCACCAGTTCCGGAACGCCGGTGTTCGGCTTCCAGTCGGGCCAGGTAGCTCGCGTGAGCGTCAACACTAGCTTGCAGATCGGCACGGCAGCCAGCCCCATCCCAATCATTCAGACCACCGATCTCGAAAAGTTCGGGCCGGGTGTGCTTATCCTTTCTGGTAGTACCTTCAGTGGCACGTATCAGATCACCCAAGGCTCCGTCCAACTACTCACAAACAATTTCGTGAACGTAACGACAGTTAACCTTTCGCCTGGCGCGACGTTCGACATCAACGGCCAAGGTACCGTCGCCTCGCCCATCACTGTCAATACTCTCACCGGCTTTGGTACCGTCAATCTAGGCAGTGGAGCGATTCGTTATGGGACTGCGACTGGTACCTTCGCTGGCGGCTTTGCCGGAACCGGGACGGTCTCCATTCAGGGTGGCTCTTTTCAGACGCTCAATGGTAACAGCCCCGGCTTCTCCGGTGATATCCGCATCGGTGCTGGTGCGGGTGGTGTCGCCGGTGTCATCCTTGATGCCGATGTCGTTCCTTCCAATGGCGCAACTCCTGGTCCCTTCGGCACCGGCACCACGCCAATCCAGTTGGGAGCAACTTCCGGTGCAGGCGTCGCATTTCTGATCCACACCTCTGTGGTCAATCGAGTCGAACGCGATATCATCCTAGGACAGGGAGGTACCGGCACTGTCACCATTGGCAGTAACACCATCAGTGCCGGAGCTTACACTACCTTTACCGGCAATATCGCCCTCGCCAGTTCGCGGGCCCTCGTCCTTATCGGCGGAGCTCAGGCTAACTCCTCCGCCGTCGGAGGCAACACCATCTTCTCCGGCATCATCAGCGGCACCGGTCTGGCTGGTAACTCCGCATTAGCGTGGAACGGCGGCAACATCAGCCTCTGGGGTGCCAACACTTTCACTGGCAATATCCTCGTCAACTCCGGTCGCGCTAACGTCATGGGTCTGGGGTCCGACTCGGCTTGGGGCAACGCCACCAATGTTGTCAACATCGCCGACGCAACTACGACAGGCATCTTCCGCGCCGATAACGGCTCCCGCACACTCAACAACCCCATCGCCTATCTCGGCGCAACCGTATCCAGCACCCTCGGCTTCACTGGTACGAACGACTTGACGCTCAACGGCAATATCAGCCTCGGCACCACTGCAAACGGCAGCACCCGTACCTGGGAAGTGACAAACCTGGGTACGACGACACTCAATGGCATCATCAGCGGCAACACGGCGCTGATCAAAGAAGGAGCAGGATCGCTCATTCTGAACGGCATCAACACTTTCAGCGGCGGTTTCACGATGAACGGCGGAACCGTGGGCATCGGCGTCAGTACGACGGCTGGAGTAAGTGGTTCCATCGGAACCGGACAATTCAATTTGAACGGCGGAACGCTTATGGCGTTTGGCGGGGCACGCTCTCTGACGAACATCATGACCATTGGCGGCAGCTTTGGCTTTGACGGCAGTAACAATCTGACCATCACACCAACCAGTTCAGTCAACTTGGGTAATGCACCGCGAGAAATTGCGGTGCTAGGTGACGGGGTACTGCGACTGAATGGTACTCACACTGGTGGCACGATCAGTGGCTTGATCAAAACCGGTCCGGGAACATTGATCCTGGGCGGTGCTAACGCCTATGGCATTTCTGGCACCAACATCATTGACGGTAAACTCCTCGTCAACAATCCCTCTGGTTCCGCGACAGGTCTCAATCCAGTCACTGTACAGTCCGCTGGCACGCTCGGCGGCAATGGCTTTATCAGCAGTTCGGTCACCGTCAATGGCACGCTTAGCCCCGGCATGAACACTGGTTCCAGCACGGGCATCGTCAGTATCAACAACAATCTGACCATGAACAGCGGCAGTTTCTTTCGAGTCGAGATCGGCTCTTACACCGGTGGTACTCCTCCTACCCCCGGCGTCGACTATGATCAAGTCGCCCTCACCGCTGTCAACTCTACATACACTATCGGGCCAAACGTCACGCTCCAGGGTGTTCGCCTGGGGAACTTCGCCGTTCCTAATCTCACTGCCTGGGTAATCCTCGATAACACCAACATTACGGCGAACTCCGGGACGGGTACGTTTAATGGCCTGCCAGATGGAGCCACCTTTCTCTTCGACAATCAGATTTTCCAGATACGCTACAACGTCGGCACGTATCAACTCGATCCCGGCGGACTGGTGACGCTGACGCCGGGCGGTAAAATTGTCATCGCTGCTGTACCTGAACCTGCAACCTGGGGACTGATCGGTTTATCAACGGCAGCTGCGGGGTACTGGGGTTATCGCAGGATGAGATCGTGGCAATGGATGATGGCAGAGGAACTTGTTAGTGAACCAGAATAGCTGTTGTCGGTCGTGGTCAGCATTCCCAGACTCGACTCGAACATATTCACTTTCGGGCTAACTCTCCTGTTCCGAGTTAGCTCCAACCCCTTACCTCTTTACCAGCGAATGAGCATATCAAAGGCTGCGGTGATGAGGTTGGCTTCCCCTGCAAAGGGGCGGGCGTTGTTGTGATCCATCCGTACTTCAGGGCGAATCCATAGCCAGGGCATGGGTTTGAAAGTGAAGCCGGTGGTGAGCGTGGAATAGAGTCCAGCGTAGCCCGTTCGCTGGCCCTGGATGTCATCAAAGAATTCTACTCGTGTTGTCGAGGCGAGAGTATCGCAAACCTGATACGTCAGGTAGTTGATGATGCCATACCAGTGAGCGTAACCGATGCCGGGCACATCATTGGTGAAGCCGTAAAGACCTTCGCCGGTCCACGTAAGCTTGTCCGAGAGTTTATACGTAAGTACCAGGTCGAAAATCTGTGGGTTGTGAAAGTTCTCTTTTATGTCGAACTGACCGCTACCCAGGACAACAGCCAGGATTGCACTGGCTTTGCCATCTTTGGGTGCCCACTTGATGCTTCCCAGATAGGTTGGATTGGACGCTGCATCGATGAAGACATCAGAACCAGTCACGATACCGTTCTGTACGCTCCACTCATCATTCAGTTTGAGAGTGGTAACAGCGCCTGTATGGGTGAATGGATTGTAAATGAACGTGTAGGAGCGTGATGCCAACGCATTGGCAGAAGCATCAATGCTTTCTGCTCCAAACTGCGCGAAGAAGCGACCAGCTTTGATCTCGAGGCCTTGCCCGAACTCAGGAAGATACCACTGGGAATAGAACTGGACGGGATCAATTCCATAGGTGTTGGGTAGACCATTGTTGGCAGTCAACTGGCTGTCCCAGAGGCCTCGTGCAACGGTGAAGCGGTAATCGCTGCCCGGCAGGATCAGATCCGTGCGATAGCCCCACGAAGGTGTTTTCGCTTCGGTATCGAGCGGCCGTTCGATCCGTAGCCAGTTCTGCTGCAACAGAAACTCATTCGCGCGATAGTTGAAACCCATCGGCAACTGATCCTGCCCAGCCGAACTGCCAGTGAATGAGAAATTGCTCCAGCCACTGATGCTGGTTTTGTGTTCTTCGAGCCAGCAGCCCATGCGTGTGCCAGCAATAGCCTGCATCAGCAAGCCTGGTTCGGGAGTGGAAGTTGTTGGTTCACAAGCAACATCTTGCGAAGTAGCATCACAAAGAACGAGAGATACAAGGAAGCAACTGAGCATCGTCACAGCCCCGGAAAATAGCGACAACTCGGCTGTGACAGCAGTGATAATACACCATACCGAGTATCCCCTTTATCGGCAAAATGTCGATAATTATCAAATCATTACGAGCGATTGCATGTTCATACTGCGAGGCTACGGGCACACTCCAGTTGAGCGCACCGAAGCAATCGATACACCTGCCAGGTAGCAGTAACATCACGACAAAGAATGAACACCATGAATGTCAAATGCAAGATCGCCATGGTCACAGGAGCAGGCTCCGGCATCGGCAAAGCAACATCGCTTGCTTTGCTGAAGGCAGGTTACTCGGTTGTTCTGGCTGGGCGGCGAATCGATTTGCTGGAACGAACACGAAATGAGGCTGGAGTCGATGGTGATCGTGCCTTGGCTGTTTCCGCAGACGTGAGTAATGAGCAATCGGTTCACAGGTTGTTCGATGAGACAAGAAAGGCCTTCGGACGGTTGGACTTACTCTTCAATAATGCTGGGATCAGTGCGCCCCCCGTCAATCTGGAGGATCTGACAGTAGAACAATGGCGAAACGTACTCGACATCAATCTGACTGGTATCTTTCTCTGCACACAGGAAGCATTTCGATTGATGAAGGCTCAGCATCCACGTGGTGGGCGCATCATCAATAATGGTTCGATATCAGCACACACACCTCGGCCCAACTCTGCACCATACACTGCCAGCAAACACGCCATTACCGGGCTGACTAAGTCGATCTCGCTCGATGGCAGAAAATACGACATTGCCTGCGGTCAAATTGACATAGGCAACGCCGAAACAGAAATGACAACCCGGATGAAGGAAGGGGTGACTCAGGCGAGCGGTAACAAGGAAATCGAACCGACAATGGATGTCGAGCACGTTGCCAATGCCGTGCTTTACATGGCCAGCCTGCCTCTGGACGCGAATGTCCTGTTCCTGACTGTCATGGCTACCAAGATGCCATTTGTAGGCAGAGGTTAAAGTGTGAATGATTAGAATTGCAATGTGGTATTTGCCAGTAGCATGAAGGTGCCTGCCGATGTTATGTTGATTGAATGCGTGGCAAGGAGTCCTGTTCGTGCCGGATGAGCCAGTGTATCTTCACTACATGAATGCCAACGTGGAAGGACAACTTCCTCACCCGTTGGTCTTTGGCCCACTGTATGGCAGGCTCGTAACCGAAGAGGATGTTAGCGGTCAGGTCGTTTCTGTTATCAGCTTTGGCATGCCACGTCGTTATTTCGTCTGGAGTACGTTTCACGCCAGCATGCGGATCAAGGAAGTTGGAGGCAAGACTGTCATACAGGGTGACGGTTGGCACCTTTGCCCACCCATGGAAATACCAGAGAAAAACGTCAACTACCTGGTGGATGGTAATCTCAGGGAGCACCTCTTTGTTAAAGTTGTCGATCCAGCAACTGCTACGTGGCTCGTCAATGTAGTGAATCACTACAAGCCACCAGGTAAGCCTGCCAAATTACGTGCATTTCTCAGGAAGATGTATCACACAGTTGGCAACGAAGAAATTGAGAACAAGATCAAGCAAGCGTGGAAAGGAATCAAAGGTTAGCAGGGCCATTCGGAACTTGTGACGCATGGAACGCTGTTGCAATCAAGTTGAGATTCCTGGAGGGATTTACGCTACGATCGGTTTAATGACCTTGCCGAGCACATCGGTCAAACGGTATCGCCGTCCGTTGTGCAGATAGGTTAGCTTCTCATGATCGAATCCGAGCAGATGCAGAAGAGTTGCATGGAAGTCATGTGTGTCAGCTTTGTTGACAGTAGCCTTGTAGCCAAATTCGTCAGTTGCCCCATAGCTCACGCCGCCATTGACTCCGCCACCTGCGATCCAGGCGGTATTAGCGTTGGGGTTATGATCGCGACCAGGCTTGGGCCCCGGTTGTGAGATCGGCAACCGGCCAAATTCCCCTGCCCAGATAACCAAGGTGGATTCGAGAAGTCCTTTCTCCTTCAAATCAGTCAACAGCGCTGCAACGGGACGATCAGTCTCCAGGGCGAACCCCTCGTGGTTTCCTTTGATGTCAGCATGGCCATCCCACGAGAGTTGGTTGTCCATGCCACCACTGTAAATCTGCACGAATCGAACGCCACGTTCGACCATTCGTCGAGCTGTCAGGCACTGCTTGGCGAACTGGTCACATTCCTTGCGGCCGATGCCGTAGAGTTCTTGCGTCGCCTTGGATTCTTGATGGATGTCCATGGCTTCAGGAGCGGCTGTCTGCATGCGATAGGCCAGTTCGAAGCTCTTGATGCGGGCTTCCAGGTCGCGGTCCGAAGCCAAGGGCGTATTTCTCATGCGATTCAACTTCGACATTAATTCCAGCGATGCTTCCTGATCGGACGCACTGACATCTTTCGGCCGTTTGAGGTTATCGATAGGATCACCCGTCGGCTTAAGCCATGTGCCTTGATACGCTCCAGGAAGAAAGCCGTTGGTCCAGTTCAGGGTATGCCCTTTCGGAAGCCCCCGACCCTTGGGATCAGACATGACAACGAAGCCGGGAAGGTTTTCATTCTCGCTGCCTAGACCGTAGGTCACCCATGATCCGACGGATGGCAGCCCCATCCTTGGCACACCGGTATTCATCATGAAGAGTGCTGGGCTGTGGTTATTCGATTCGGACCAGAGTGAATGGATGAAAGCCATCTTGTCGACATGCTTGGCCAGATGCGGAAAAAGTGAAGAGACCCATTTCCCACACTCACCGTGTTGCTTCCATTCGAACGGAGACTTCATCAACGGTCCGATGCTGTTGGTGAAGAAGCCGGTGTTCTTATCGAGGTTTGGCAGTGGCTTGCCGTCCCATTTGATGAGTTCGGGCTTATAGTCCCATGTATCCACCTGACTTGGCCCACCGTTCACGAAGATCCAGATGACTGCCTTTGCCTTCGCGTTAAAGTGCGGTTTCTTCGGGGCCAGCGGATTCAGTGACAGCCTTGAATCCTCACCCCTGGCCGTTTGCCTGGACAGTAGATCAATAAGTGCCAGGGAGCCAATACCGGCACCACATCGGGAAAGCCATTCACGTCGGGTAGCAAACGGAAGATTCATATCAAGCCCCCGATTAATCGATGTAGATGAACTCGTTGAGGCTGAACAGAACGAGAGCGTATTCTTGAAGAGTCTTTCCGATCTTCCCATTGTTGACACCTCGCCTGGTGAGAAAATCGACACCTGCTTCAGATTCCGTCGTAGTCGGCGGACGGCCGAATGCCGTTCGGTATGCCCAGTCGATTCCAACGGACAGCCCCTTTTCAGTATGTGCTTTCATCTTTGCAGCAAAAGCAATGGCGGCTGATCGCACATGGGGATTGTTGAGAAACACAAGCGCTTGTGGCGAGACCGTGGTCGTTGTCCGGGGGCCGGTACTTGTCAGGGTGTCGGGCCAGTCGAAAACCTGCAGGCAGGGGATGAGTTGACTTCGCTGGATTCGGAAATAGATGCTCCGTCGCTTCATGCCCTCTTCAGCAAGTCCTGGTCCATACATCGTACGGTCGAGCTGCCCGCTGACTGCGAGCCAATTATCACGGATGGCCTCGGCTTCGAGCCGACGCCTGGGACGGTGCCACCAGAGCTTGTTATCCGGGTCGACTGCTAATGCGGAATGGGTCGTCAAGCCACTAAGCTGATAAGTACGGGACATCACCATCTGCTTGTGAACCCGCTTGAGCTTCCACCCTCCGGCGACGAGATCATTCGCCAGCCATTCGAGCAGTTCCGGATGGGTCGGGGGTTCACTCTGGTAGCCGAAGTCGTTGAGGGTCGAAACGATTCCTCGGCCAAAATGATGGTGCCAGAGTCGGTTGACCATGACTCGAGCAGCCAGTGCACCGGCTCCATCGGCAGTGTCAGTCAGCCAGTTCGCCAGCCCCGTTCGTCGGAACGAGATACCTGCTTCCGTGGGTTTTGGTACTACCCAGGTCGTTTCTGGTTTCCGCGAAAGCACCTGCAGGAAGCCAAGCGATGCCTCCCCATCCTTCTGCTCCGCATCGCCTCGTTTGAGCTGATAGGTCTTGGGATAGAAATCAGGAATCGATCCATCAGCTGTGTGGTGACGCATGGGCTTCTTGCCTTCAGTCGTCGCCTGGATCACTACCTTCGTCGATTTTGGTCGGGCTTTCTCTATCTCCGCAATCCTCGTCTGGAGTTCCTTGTATCCTGCATCAGTTGGTTTGAGCTTCTTCAAATCGTTCTGGAGTGGTTTGAGTTTCGATTCGAATGCTGCCATTGCAGCCTTCTGTTCTGGAGTACCGAGATCGATCTCAACCTCGGCACGCACGGTGGTGGTGAATGCGGAGAGCATACGATAATAATCCCTGGTGGGGATCGGATCGTATTTGTGATCGTGACAACGGGCGCAGCCGACAGTCAATGCGAGCATGGCATGCCCGGTCGTTGCGAGCATGTCGTCCATCGAGTCATACCGAACACGCTCCGCTTCGCGGTTGGTAATCTGCGTGGGGAACACTCCAGCCCCGAGGAACCCGGTGGCAGCAAGAGCCTCAATGTCGTTGGGAGCAAGCTCATCTCCAGCAATCTGCCACTTCACGAATTGGTCGTAAGGCATGTCTGCGTTCAGTGCCTTGATGACGAAGTCACGGTAGTGGTAGGCATTAGGCCGGTAGTAATCATGTTCGAAGCCATGGCTCTCGGCATAACGGGCAGGGTCGAGCCAATGACGGCCCCAGCGCTCGCCATAAGCAGATGAAGCGAGCAGGCGATCTACCACTTTCTCGAACGCGTTGGGTTCGGAATCGGAAACAAACTTCTCAACATCCTCGGCAGACGGAGGCAGCCCCGTCAGGTCGAAAGTCACTCGTCTGATCAATGTGCGTCTGTCAGCGTCGGGAGCAGGTGTTAGCTTCGCAGCTTCCAGCTTTGCCAGGATGAATTGATCGATCGGATTTCGACACCAATCAACAGTTTTCACAACAGGTGGTTCTATTTTCTGGAGCTGACGATAGGCCCAATACTGCTTGTCCTTGTCGGTGATAACCATTGTTTTCTTGGCACTTGCTTCAACAGAATCAACGAGAGGCTTATCGTAAGCTGCACCCAGATCAATCCACCTGGCAATGGCAGCGATGGCCTCCTTCGATAACGGTTTCTTCGGCGGCATGTGCGGCTCATCTTCACGAGCCACCAATCGATAGAGCCGACTCTCCTTTCCTTTTCCGGGCAGAACAGCATCACCCCGGTCTCCACCCTTGAGCAAGAGATCGCGGGATGCCAGGTTCAAGCCAGACTTCGTCTTCGTACCCCCATGGCACTCGAGACAGTTGGTGGTCAGCAATTCTCGAATTGACTCTTTGAACAACTGTAGGCTGGCAGCCATCGCCGTTGCATGATCGTTCGGTACTGCCTGCGTCTGTGCTGAGACAATAGGGCAAAGTACGCCGATCAGAATGATCGAGAAGTAATGGCGATTCATGTTCTTGAAGTAGTAAGCAAACGAGAATGATCAGGCGGGAAGTCCACTAGTTCAGCATAAACAATTTCAGGTCGTGCGGGTATGTGAAAAGCTTGTCCGGGACCTGCCACTATCTCTATAGGCGATATGAATGAAGACATCTGGTTGCAGGGCTAGGCCCCTTGGCCAGAAGTCTTCATCTTCCGTGTTCGATACCTGCATTCATTTTGATCAGTATGGAAGGGCTGGTTGCTGTCGAATCGTTTATCGAGACCAACTAGCTGATCAATATCATTCCTACTTGTCTTTCCCTTTCTCCAGCTTTTTCGTCACTTCTTCAATGAGTTTCTCCACTTCATCGTGGTTTGCGGTGAGCTCCCGTTCAAGTACCCCAAAAGTGTCCTGTCCTGAAGCTGCTATTTCTGTGAGCTGTTTCTCCAGGAGGTCATGCTTCTTTTGCAGTTCTGCCAACTGTTGTTCTACACGTGTCTTTTCTTCCCCTTTCAAGCCCTCGGACTTTTTCACGAGATTGGCGATCCTGGTCTTCATCGTCTTGGCTTTCTCTCCGATAGTCTTGCTCAGAGCATCCCTGTCCTGCTTGAATTTCACCGGGTCGACATGAACGTTGACCTTGCCCTCTTTTGTCAAGGTAAACCAGCCTCTCCACAAGCCAATGCCACCAACAAGTACGATCAGTGCTACGATTGCGATCAGCAGTTTCTTCATGGGCCCCAGCCTCCTTCATTCCGAGTTGCTCAATCAACAGTTCAATCACTTTATTGTATTGTGGAATGCAGTTGAAGAGAACAATTCCCGATCGTGAAACTGGTCACGCTGGCAGGACTTGTATGCATGCGTTGGCACCAGAACATCACAATGAACATTACATTACCCACATACGCTTGTTGTCCGATATCATTCGCTGCTCCCTGGCAAAAATGTCATTGCATCAGCTCAGCTCCGTGGAGTAACATCATGAAGAATCTATGATTTGCACCTTGCTGAGCACCCTGCTATGAGACCCGTATCGCAAGTGGTCTGGCTGGCCACGTTGTTGTCCGTCACTGTTTCGTTAAACGCACAGGAGCAACCAGTTGCTGCATCCAGATTAATCAACGAAGTGTTGATCTGGACGCCGAATGGCGTGGATGCGAATAAGCTGGCTTCTGACCTGGGGATTACGTTCGTCCGCCCATTTGCCAGTGATCCCCATGCCTATGTCTTCAGTACACAAGACGTAGCCAGCGCTACCAACCTGGTGCAGACCCTTGGTAATGATGCGCGCTTCAGCTCTGTCATGCAGAACTATCGGACAGGCTATGTTCAGCAATTTACTCCCAATGATCCTCTGTACAGCGACCCGACCTTTGGTGGACAGTGGCATCTCAACAACTCGGTGTCTGGCCGTCCACATGTCAATGTCGTTGGCGCATGGAATCGCAATATCACCGGGAATGGTGTTCTGCTAGGCATCGTCGATTCGGGTGTTCAAGCAACACATGAGGACATTGCCCCCAACTTTGTCGCTGCCCACAGTTACAATTTTATCAGTGGCACTCCTACCATCACATTGACGAATGGAGACAGTCACGGCCAATCGGTGGCAGGTGTAGCTGCCGGTCGTGGTGGCAATGGTGTAGGTATTACTGGCGCTGCTCCCCTGGCCGGTATCGCTTCGCTTCGGGTGTTTGGCCCTGATTCAACAGCAGGTACCGCTCAGATGTTTGCTG
>CAYPJB010000054.1:0-3716 GCA_964410845.1 uncultured Bacteroidales bacterium
ACCAGTTTGATTGCCATAGTAATGACATGCCAGGGGCAAGCACAGTCTCCCGAATGGCCTCGTCCACCGGTTATCGCCCCGTATGGCATGGTAGCAACGAGTCATCCTCTCGCAGCTCAGATCGGTGTAGACATTCTCAAGAAGGGTGGCTCGGCGGTTGATGCTGCTATTGCCACGAATGCAGCACTCGGGTTGATGGAACCGATGTCATGCGGTATCGGTGGCGATCTCTTCGCCCTGGTCTGGGATGCCAAGGAACAGAAGCTATATGGGTTGAATGCCAGTGGCCGGGCACCTTATGCAGCAACCCGTGAAGTCTATACGAGTAAAGGATTGAAGGATATTCCCACGTCAGGACCACTCAGTTGGTCGGTGCCGGGATGCGTGGATGGCTGGGATGTACTCCAAAAGAAGTGGGGCAAACTGCCGCTTCGTGATGTGCTGCAACCGACGATCGAATATGCCGAGGCTGGTTTTCCGGTATCTCCCGTGATTGCGGGATATTGGCGGGCTGGTGAACGACTGGTGGAACGTTCACCTTTTTTGAAAAGCACTTATTACCCAACGGGTAGGGCTCCTCGTACCGGCGATGTCTTCAAGAACCCGAACCTGGCCAGAAGCTATCGCCTGATTAGCGAGAAGGGCCGGGATGCTTTTTACCGTGGCCCGATTGCGGCTGAGATTGTTCGTTATTCCACAGAAGTTGGTGGGCTCTTCTCCCAGAAAGACTTTGATGACCACACTTCAACCTGGGTTGATCCAGTAACGACAACGTACCGTGGTTATACTGTTGCAGCTATACCGCCACCTGGTCAAGGCATCGCTGCTTTGCAAATGCTCAACATTCTCGAAGCCTATGACCTCAAGAAGATGGGGGCCGGCAGTGCTGACTACTGGCATCTTTTTCTCGAAGCCAAGAAGTTGGCTTATGCAGACCGTGCTCGTTACTACACCGATCCCGCATTCGAGAAAGTACCAGTACAGGGGATGGTTTCCAAGAACTATGCTTCCAGCCGTCGGCAACTTATTGATATGAACAAGGCTATGCTCAAGGTCGATCATGGCGATCCGAAGCTGATGAAATCAGACACGATCTATCTCACCGTGGTGGATAAAGATCGCAACTGCTGTTCGCTGATTCAAAGCAACTACAATGGATTCGGCTCCGGGCTGGTACCATACGAATTAGGATTCGCCCTTCAGAACCGTGGTGCCCTCTTTGCACTCGATGAAACCCATCCCAACAAGCTGGAACCCCATAAGCGGCCGTTCCACACTATCATCCCTGGATTTGTGCTGAAAAATGGCAAACCCTGGTTCTGCTTCGGCTGCATGGGTGGCGACATGCAGCCACAAGGCCAGGTGGAAGTGCTGGTGAACATGATCGACTTCGGCATGAATGTGCAGGGTGCGGGAGCGTATCCAAGACTAGAACACGTCGGCTCAGCTACCCCTACGGGTAAACCGATGGCCGAGAATGGTGGAACAGTACAGGCGGAGCCAGGTATCCCCGAGGCGGTCGTCAAGGAACTGGAGAAACGGGGCCACATAGTACGACGGGTACAACGCAATGGTGGTGGGTATCAAGGTATCATGATTCATCCGCTGACGAATATGCTGCACGGGGGGAGCGAGCCCCGTAAGGATGGCTGTGCAATTGGATATTAGTGTGCGAATTTTACTGCCACATTGACAATGACTCAAGTTGCACAGCATAATGCCATAATGGCAATATTCGTAAGATATTGCCATTAAAGGTTATACGTATTCCATCAACTATTTGGCTCGTTAGTTGCTTTATTAGATGCGAACTTACGACTAACTGCCAAAGGCATAACATGAATCCCAACAAGTTTACTGAGAAAGTTCAAGAAGCCCTGCAAGCTGCCCAGAACTTGGCGCTTCGGCGAAGTCATCAGCAGATGGAAGTGGAACACCTGTTCTACTCATTGCTTGAACAGGAAGAAGGGCTGGCTTCTGCCATCCTTTCCAAGCTAGGAGCTCAGCCAAAATCGCTAGCTACCAGGCTGGAAGCGGAGCTCGACAAGACTCCCAAGGTCAGTGGCGGTGGCGATCAGGTGTATGTCGGTGGTCGGCTCAATCGCCTAATGGCATCTGCAGAAGATGAAGCCAAGAAGCTCAAAGATGATTTCGTCTCAGTCGAGCACTTGCTGCTCGCCATGATGAATGATACTGGCCCTGCAGGCAAGCTTCTCAAGGAAGCCGGCCTCAACCGCGATAGCTTAATGAAAGCCTTGAAAGATGTACGAGGAGCTCAGCGAGTGACGACACAAAACCCTGAAGGCACGTACCAGTCTCTCCAAAAGTATGGCCGCGACCTCACGGAGCTTGCTGCCAAGGGCAAGGTCGATCCGGTCATCGGACGTGATGAAGAGATCCGCCGGGTGATTCAGGTGCTCTCTCGCCGTACCAAGAACAACCCGGTACTGATCGGCGAACCGGGCGTCGGCAAGACAGCCATCGTGGAAGGGTTGGCCCAGCGAATCATTCGTGGCGATGTTCCCGAAGGCCTGAAGAACAAGAAGGTTGTCGCTCTTGATATGGGTGCTCTCATTGCAGGGGCCAAGTATCGTGGCGAATTCGAAGAACGCCTGAAAGCAGTGCTCAAGGAAGTACAGGAATCCGCAGGCGAGATTGTCCTCTTCATCGATGAAATGCACACCGTCGTTGGAGCAGGCAAAGCTGACGGAGCAATGGATGCAGGCAATCTGCTCAAGCCGATGCTGGCCCGCGGTGAACTGCATTGCATCGGCGCCACCACGCTGGATGAGTATCGCAAGCATGTAGAAAAGGATGCGGCTCTGGAACGCCGCTTCCAGCCCGTGATTGTGGATCAACCGAGTGTAGAAGACACCATTTCCATCCTGCGTGGCTTGAAAGAACGCTACGAGATTCACCACGGCGTTCGCATCCAGGATGCAGCCCTGGTGGCAGCAGCTTCGCTCTCGAACCGCTACATAACCGAACGATTTCTTCCGGATAAAGCGATCGACCTCGTCGATGAAGCTGCTGCCAAGCTGCGTACCGAAATCGATAGCCAGCCAGCGGAACTCGACGAAGCCAATCGCCGACTCATGCAACTGGAAATTGAACGACAGGCTCTCAAGAAGGAGAAAGATGCAGCCTCCAAGGATCGCCTGGCCAAGCTCGAGAAAGAGTTAGCGGAGACGAAGGAGAAGGCGACGGCACTGCAAGCCCGCTGGCAAACCGAAAAGACTGCAGTACAGACCCTGCGTGGCTTGCGTGAGAAGATTGAAGAAACCAAGCAACAGGTAGACCTCGTCACTCGCCAGGGTGACCTCAGCAAAGCCTCAGAATTGAAATACGGTGTGCTACCACAGCTCGAAGGCCAGTTGAAAGATGCCGAAACCAAGCTGAGCACGCAAGAACAAGGCAACAGACTCATCAAGGAAGAAGTAGAAGAAGAAGATATCGCCCGCGTCGTCAGCCGATGGACGGGTGTACCAGTTACTCGTCTTCTGGCAGGCGAAGCACAAAAGCTGCTGGGGCTGGAAGACGATCTGCACCATCGGGTTGTCGGGCAGGAAGATGCCGTGCGAGCCGTGGCGGATGCAGTGCTTCGTGCACGATCCGGCCTGAAGGATCCGCAGCGGCCCATCGGCTCGTTCCTTTTCCTCGGCCCCACCGGTGTAGGCAAGACGGAACTTGCCAGGGCACTGGCCGAAACGTTGTTC
>CAYPJB010000054.1:3733-15545 GCA_964410845.1 uncultured Bacteroidales bacterium
ATGTCCGAGTACCAGGAGAAGCATAACGTCAGCCGACTGCTCGGCGCTCCGCCAGGCTACGTAGGCTACGAAGAAGGGGGACAACTGACCGAAGCGGTGCGTCGTCGGCCTTATGCTGTCATCCTTCTGGATGAAGTGGAGAAGGCCCATACTGACGTCTTCAATGTGCTCTTGCAAATTCTCGATGATGGCCGTCTGACTGATGGCCAGGGCCGAGTAGTCGATTTCAAGAACACTCTGCTGATCATGACCAGCAACATCGGCTCCCGCCGTATTCTGGAATATGCGGGCAAGACGGCAGGCTCCGCGTACGAACACATGGAAGCAGCTGTGATGGAGGAACTTCGCGACCATTTCCGTCCCGAGTTCCTGAACCGAATCGACGAAACAGTCGTCTTCCATGCTCTTTCAGAGAACGACCTGAAGAAGATTATCGACATCCAACTGCAGAGGCTGCTCAAACGACTGGAAGAGCGGCACATCACACTGAAACTTGGGGATTCCGCCAGGAAGCACCTGCTGGCCACCGGTTATGATCCTGCTTACGGCGCTCGTCCACTCAAGAGAGCTATTCAGCGGGAATTGGAAACCCCACTGAGCCGTAACCTGCTCGCCGGCAAGATCCGCGATGGTCAGAACGTCGTTGCGGAGTACGACGATGAGCAAGGTTTGATTACCTTCCATGGCAAATAATGCCCACGTACGGGAGTAGTTGTACGGGAGTAGTTGCTGCTACTCCCGTTCAGCCCCGGTAGGCCAGCTTTCCACCGGCTCAAATCCCAGC
The DNA here is from genome assembly GCA_964410845.1 of uncultured Bacteroidales bacterium. Classification (GTDB taxonomy): domain Bacteria; phylum Planctomycetota; class Planctomycetia; order Gemmatales; family HRBIN36; genus JAEUIE01. The sequence continues at coordinate 4,518 of CAYPJB010000054.1, forward strand.
AGCTGCCTAGCGGGTTCCAGATCAAATCGAACCTGGTGCAGCGGTTTGCTGGTCGCATAGACCACATCGAACGAGCCAACGGGTCGATCTGCATTGACACAGCAATTGAAGAATCGCCCAGCATCGTTTGGACTGAGGTATACATCCTGATCGCGATCATTGCTGGCGATCAAATCCACGTGGCTCTGGTCACGCGGGCAGAAGCCGAGGCGTATGGCAATGACGCTGAAGAAACCCTGCTTGGCATACGCTTCGCCAATGGCTTCCAGAAACACTTTCGTGCTGGCATACCACCAGCGTGGTGTTGGCTTGGCATCAACTCTGATGGGATAAGGGCCGTCAAATGATTGATCCCATACCACCTGACCAGTACTGGCGAGAATCAGCTTCTTCACACCAGCCTGCCGGGCCGCCTCCAGCACATGGTAGGTGGCAATCAGGTTGTTCGGTACCAGTTCGCTTAAGAAGTTGTCACCCGCGTTCGCAGGCAGTGGCCAGACTGGATCATCCGGAGTGGCTGCCAGATGTAAAACTGCATCTACGCCACGCATCATCTCCTTGAGGAGCATGGGATTCTGCAAAGTATCAACTACTGCCGTGGCGAGCCCAGGGGTAGGCTTGCTATCGATACCCAAAACCCGATACTGCTGTTTCTGAAACTCCTTTACAGCAGCCTGCCCCAATCGCCCTGCAGAGCCTGTGACCAGTATTGTCTTCATGGTGCATCATCTTCCTTGCTGTTACTCTCTTTTACCAGTGTATCAGAGCAGATTGACGTCGAACTCAGTTTTCACTGGCATCTGATCGTGAATCGCGTATTCTGGGACAATCACTCCCCGTTCGAGGTAGAATCATGCAGCGTTGGATGCTCGCCGTTTGTGTACTGGTGTTTGCCAGTATCACCCTCTCCGCCCAAGACCCCGCCAAGCCCGCCAGTAACCCCGCCACAACACCCAAAGACAAGAAAGATGCTGGCTGGCAGAAGCGACATGCCACCATGCTGGAGCGAGCCAAGGCTCAGCCGCCTGATGTACTCTTCATCGGTGATTCCATCACTCAAGGCTGGGAAGGGCCAGGCAGGAAGGTCTGGGAGAAGCACTTCGCTGCTTTGAAACCACTCAACCTGGGTATCAGTGGCGATCGTACAGAACACGTACTCTGGCGCCTTGGTGAAGGTGGCGCCCTGGCTGGCTACACTCCACGTGCTGCCATGATCATGATCGGCACCAATAATACCGGCAGTAACAGTGCTGAGCAGATTGCTGCAGGTATCGAAGCTATTGTGAAACTCCTGCACAGCAAACATCCACAAACAAAGATCCTGCTTTTGGGTGTCTTCCCCCGTGCTGAACAGCCTGACAACAACCTGCGCAAGAAGATCATCGAGATCAACAAGACCATCAGCAAGCTGGATGATGGCAAACTGATCACTTATCTCGACATAAGCGACCGCTTTCTGGGCCAGGATGGCAAGCTGACCAAAGACATCATGCCCGATTTTCTTCACCTTTCCGAGAAAGGCTACACCATCTGGGCGGAAGCTGTGAAGCCAGTTATCGAAAAGATGCTGGGCCTTCCCATTTCACAAACCTCCAGCGATTTCACTTCCATCTTTAATGGCAAGGATCTCACCGGCTGGTACGGCTGGAACATCCATGCCAAGGGTGGTAGCCCTGCCGACATCGCGAAACTCAGTGCTGATGAGAAGGCCAGGAAGATTGCTGAATGGACTGCAGACGCAGAGAAACACTGGAGCGTGCAGAACGGCGAACTGGTGAACGATGGCCATGGCGCTTATCTCGCTACCCAGAAGAACTACCGCGATTACGAACTGAAAATCGAATACAAAACTGTCCCCCTGGCGGATAGTGGCATTTACCTCAAAGCAACTCCTCAGGTCCAGATCTGGGATTCCACGGAAAAGGCGAAGTTCAGTATCGGCGCTGATAAAGGTTCCGGTGGTTTGTGGAATAACAGCCCCAAAACCAAGGGCAAAGATCCACTAGCCAAAATGGATAAACCCTTCGGCGAATGGAACAGTTTCCGCATTAAACAAATTGGCGAACGAACCTGGGTGTGGCTGAATGGTACGCTCGTAGTGGATGATGCTGTTATGGAGAACTTCTGGGATCGCAAGAAACGGCTTTACAATGAAGGGCCGATCATTTTGCAAACCCATGGTGGCGAGATCCGCTGGCGCAACATTGCAGTGCGTGAATTCAATCCGGAAGAAGCCAACGCAGAACTCCGCAAGCTCTCAGGTACCGGGTTCGAATCGGTCTTCAACGGCAAAGACTTCGACGGCTGGTCTGGCCCGGTCAGCAACTACGAAGTGGTGGATAGTGCCATCAAGTGCAAAGCTGGCAAGGGTGGTACGATCTTCACCAAGAAAGAATACAGTGACTTCGTCGTGCGGCTTGAGTACAAGCTACCCGCTGGTGGCAACAATGGCCTGGCCATCCGTTATCCTGGCCAGGGGGACACCGCCTATGTCGGCATGTGTGAAATTCAGGTTCTCGATGACACTTCCAGCAAGTACAAGTCGCTCGATCCCCGCCAGTACAACGGTTCTGCTTATGGCATGACCGCCAGCCAGCGAGGCTACCTTCGCCCCGTCGGCGAGTGGAATTACGAGGAAGTTACCGTGAAAGGCTCTACCATCAAAGTGGAACTCAACGGCACCATCATCCTCGACACTGACCTGAGCAAGGTTACCGAGTACATGGGCAAGTCACCTCACCCTGGCAAGGATCGCACCCAGGGCCATTTCGGCTTCGCTGGCCATAACGATCCGGTGATGTTCCGAAATATCGAGATAAAGGAACTCAAGTAACCGTCAATCAGCATAAAGTACCACGGAATGCAATACTCTGCATTTCCGTGGTACTTTTGTGTTTCAGTATGACTATCATCACTGACAATGATGCGGGATTCCTTGTAACGCTACGAGTGTGCACAGGTTAGCTCTGACATTTCAATTTCGGTCTTTCTTGATTCACATCGTGCAGCATCCCACAGGAACCAGCCAAGCCAGAGCAGGCTACCATGAGCTTGCGGCACCTGACTCAACCATGGATGAGCCAGGGGCGGTGCAAACCAATTGATGACAACATTAGAAAGCAATAACAGATAGGCACCCCAGATCATCAGCCGTTGCCATGACGCTCGTTGCCTGACAACCAGGCAAGCTTGAACCAGGTAAGGTGCCAGAAGCATATAAGTAGCAGTTTCTGTAGCTGGACCGAACAGTGTCATCCAGATGATAGCCAGCCCGCCAGCAAGGTATGCAGACTTTTCACGTGCCCATTGCCAGTTGTGAATGCCAATCAGTAAGTACCAGGCGGCTAGCAATCCGGCGATGATCTCCAGTATGCGGTACTCGCTTACAGACATGGAGATTCCCCAGCGTAAAAGCAATCGCTGGAAATTATGATAACCCGTGTGTAAATCATACAGACTGCGATCATCTTTACTGATAATGGTAATCCACTCTCGATACTGGTTGAGAACATAGCTCGACTCCTGTACTGCAAATGGCGCAAGGATTATTCCCAGGCAACAGGCCAGGAAAGGTAACAAGAACCTTTTCCAATCGATCAGACAGAACAAACCACCAAGTACAATGGGATACCCTTTGAAAGCGCTGGCAATAGCTATCGCAAGAGCGGCAAGCCAGAAACGTTCAGCCTGAAACGCAATAATTGAAACAAGAATCAGTGTGAGAATAAGTGGATTGACCTGGCCATTATGCACATTTCCGCCGCAGAGTGGCAGGCACAACAGCAAGAGGCCGGGCCAGGCGACAGGAGGAAAAGCCTGCTTCCCCCAGATGCATAACGATACTACAAGAAGAATTGCCTGACTCCATCGCCAGAGTATCGAACCAAAAGCATAGGGTAAGCCATCGAAAGGAATCATCATCAAGGTCGCAACAGGACTGTACCGAAACAGATCGCGGTCTTTGGCAATAGTTGTGTTGACTGGATAAAGCGATTCACCATGCAGAAAATGATGGCCAGCATCAACAAATGTTGGATACAGCTTTCCTTGCTTGCCAGGCATGTTGATGATCACTGCAACGATTATCAACAACAGTGCCCAACTCAGACTGGCTGCTCGCTGCCAGTGCGTAAGCGACGATATCAGTTTCATGAGGATTATCCAGCTTTGCGATGTATGACAGATGGAGCAAGGCGTGAATCAGCCCTGACAGTACTGACGATGTCAGAAGAGGCTTTCACGATGTAAAGTGGTCTACCAAGTACTTGCTCATGAATACGTGCCAGGTATTCGCTGAACGCTACCAATGCAACCCAGACGGCAAATCCACCCATGTGTACGGTGACAATGAGGGCCAGTAATAGCCAGGCGACAGAGCCTGAAGGATGCCATTTCAACCAGGCACAGAATGAGAGAAGACCACTCAAGCCCAAAGCGCCCCCTGCAGTCAATAATGCTGCGTGCAGGGGAACGCGGGAGAAAGAAAGCAAGCCATCGCGGGCAAGCTGTAACATCTTGAACACAGTATACTTTGACTTGCCAGCGAAACGTGGCGGTGCAATGAAGTGGACTTCACTGCGTGAATAACCTAGCCAATGAACCATGCCACGCAGGAAACGATGTCGTTCAGGCATGGCCAGCAGAGCGTTGAGCGACATTCGAGACATCAGCCGGAAATCCGCAGCGGCCTGGCGAATGTCCATACCACTCATCGATCGCATCAACAGATAAAAAAACTTCGATGACAATCTCTTGAAGTAGCCAAGTGACTGGTGATCTTCGCGAATCGTCAAAACGATATCGTTTCCCTTTCTCCATTCAGCAATCAGCGAGAGAATAACCTCGGGAGGATGTTGTAAATCGGAATCCATCGATACGACGATATCGCCTTGAGCAAATTCAAGCCCGGCTGTGAGTGCGGCCTGATGACCAAAGTTACGGCTCAAGAGCAGGTAACGTACGCGAGCATCTTCAAGTGCCAATCGAGTAATGATGCCAGGTGTCGCATCACTTGACCCATCATCGACGTAAATAACTTCGATGACGAATTCGTTCTCAAGGCCATCAAGAACCTTCATCAATTCATGATGAAACGCAGGCAGCACATCCTGTTCGTTGTACGCTGGTGCAACAATACTGAGCAGCGGCAATCCATTGCACATGTTCATTACCCAAAAGTAGCGACGAGTTGCGATGGCCGTATCACTTTCAAGCCTGCACATTGAACAGCTTGACGAAAGTGAGGCATGCGTAACAAGTCTGTTTCTCGTGGTCGGCGCAAGAGTCCATCCCCAGCATCACAATCTCGATGAAGCAAAGTGGGGTCCGTGTATCCAGGATGACAGCAGATTTCTACATGCCCTCGACGGCTTATCGCACCGAGCCATTTCGTCCAGAATTGCTGGTCTGCAACACAATGATGATCTGTTACACCAAGTAACTGATCGCAGCCAGGCAAGCCGAGTCGTGAAGCTTGCTGTGCGGTTCGCCTTCCCAGCACCGAGAGGAAGGTGCGTTTGAGCCGGGCGCCAGGCACCAGGGAGAGAGGCCGCAAATACTCCACCACTCGCCGAAGGTAGGGTTTTTCCTTGTGCTGCCGAAGTATGTCGAATAGTGCTTGAGCTACTGGCGAGAACAGTGCTACATGCTGATGACTGTTAATTACCGGAGGTGTATGGCCCATGAGATCATGAAAGCGTCGATATTGTGCAGTCCATTCATGCAGAACATCGCGATATTTGATTTGCCCCATGCAGATTCGCATAAGAAAAACCCCAAGTTTCCAGAACTTTCCATCTGAGTCGACCAGGGAAGGTACTTCTCCAGGACGTGAAATAGGCGAATCAAGCGTGAGATTAGGATGCCAACCAAGATCAGCTTGGGGAGGGTTTTTCTTCCACTCTGCAATGGCTCGTTCAGTATCCGCACAGTTAACGATAACGACACTCGCCGTAATGATACCTTCCCGTGCCAGGTCCAGAATGCCCCGAGATGTTTCGGGGCCTATTCCGTAGTCGTCGGCAACTATGGTAAGCAGTCTTGGTTTGCTCATGAGCAAGTCCATGTCTAACTCAACAGTTCACGGCTGTCATTTTTTGCCCTGATGCTTGGCAATACTCAGCTCACATGCCAGTTGGGCAGCACAAACGATTCCTAGAAGGTGATCGCCCACCGTACGCCTATGGCATCGACGTTTTTCAACCCGGGTGGCATCATCCAGTGCTCATAGTCGATCATGAGCAAGCTGTTTTTGAAGAGTTCAATATTGATTCCAGCTGTAAGCCGGCGAGCGAAGAATTGACCTGTCACATAGTCTTCCGTCGGCAGTAAACTGTTTCGTCGCATGTAGTCAAATCGAAACAAGCCACTGAGAGGACAGTCCTCGTACGGACGGAGTTCCAATTCAGTGTAGTAGCCATCCACTTTTTCACTGAACAATGAAGGGATAGCCGCGTCGAATACGCGATCCGTATCACGGCGAGCGTATTCTGCCTGAAATCGAATCAGCCTCTGATATCGTGCAGTAACATCTACACCCCAGAGTTGATAATCCAGTTTGCCTGCGAACGGCTCGGCATTGGGAGAATCACTGTAACGACCCGTCAGGTACGAACCGCCAAATCGGAGATACTGGTTGCCAACTGTGCCTCGCAGGCCCCAGGCTGGTCGTCCGTTGTTGTCGACATAGTCCCGGCTGCGATCATAATCGATGCCATCATTGTTGCCACTGAGACCGTTTACCAGGTAGGCTTGCAGCGATGCAGTGACCTTGTTCGTGGGACTGATTTCCCAGAGGGGAATGGAGAACAACCCTACAATTCCTTCATCGGAATAGGGCATGGGGATGACAGGATCCCCCAACGCTCCGTCGCGAGCACGCTGTCCCATATTGAAGATCAATGGCGTACTGACAGTGCGATAGACTCCGGGGTTAACCTGCTCTGAGAATGCACCAAACGGAACGATGATGCGGCCTGCTTCCACTGCCGCCTTCATTCCTGTGCACTGATTCGGATCCACCCATTTGGACAAGTCAACTCGTGCAACAGCCTCGACCAGTTCCAGCCGATTCAGGAAGCCTGGTTCGCCTGCACCATGACAACTGGTGCACATGGTAGCACGAGCGCTGAGTGGGCCACCTGATTGCCATTCCATTCCAACAAAGGCCTGAGGAAAGAAGCCATTGTTCTGAAGTTCACTATTACCACCACGCCAGAGAGGGGAAATGGTACCAAATGCATTTATCGACGAACGAGGTTTGATCTCTTCCTGAACAACAACCGCGCTCGTACTCTCCGGCTTGGGTCCATTTGTACATGATGCAAGATAGGCAGCAATGGGTTCGATATCCGTTGATGCAACGTCTGCTCCTTGCTTGGCAGCCATGCGTTGCACTGTTGCACGCCACCCTGGTAAATCCTTCGTCTTTTCCAAAGAACGTTTTTCATCGTGGCATGTTGTACATGCTGCCTGAAACGCTTCCTGCCCTCGCTTCAGTGAACCAGTAGAGGCAGACGCTTGCACCATTTTTGTATCAGTGCCATTGGAGGATGGGAGCGATTGAAGATACCGAATTAATTGCTCCTTCTGCTGACGTGTGAGATTATTGAGTGGAGCATCCTCAGGTGGTACGGTGCGCTGAGCACCTGGTTCCTGTGCATGAATAATACAAGGCGTCAAAGTGAAAGCCAGTAACACGAATCGCAACAACCCATGATGCCCACCACCAGCGAAGAAGAACATAACAAAACTCCTAACGGTGCTCAGTCGTCTAACTCTTCTGAACACGCGTGTCAACTGAAGTGGCAACATTTGCTGACAAACTCCTCTGTAATCAGATATTTGCGTTTTCAAGCATATTTTGCGAGGTTTTCTAACGATCACACTGGTCAAATAATGACCACAGAATGGTCACGAAACGACCACATCACCTGACTGAATATCGCAACCGTGGTGGGCGCGATTACATCACCAACTCGTGACTATGAACTTCTAACTTGCCCTCTGCATGATTTCTTTCTCCAGCTTGTCACCCGCTTTGATGTTCTTGTACAACCTGTTGATCTCCTGGGTTTCCTTCAGGGTCATGTGTGTGCGGTGGTTCATCAGGCGTTTGATGCGTGTGCGTGCGTAGCCGTTCTTTTCTAAGATCTCGTACACCTGCAAATCGCTTGCTCCCTGGCTTTTCAGCTCCTCCATCTTCGCAATGATCTTGCCTTCCTCCGGGCTGAGCGGGGTGTTCTTCCCCAGCGTGTGCGCGAGTGTGCGGCACTGCGGGCTCTTGGCAGGCTTCACGAAATCGTCGCTGCCCGGCGGACAGGTGATGACAGATCGCTCATCCTCAAAGTGGAAGATGGACTGCTGGCCAATAGGACCGAACTGAAACTTGGCTACATTGAGGAGACGTTTGTCCATCGCTTCGGGATGCCAGTGCATGGTCAGGATGAACCGGCACAGGTCGGTGCCTGCCTTGGTGAACGCTCCATAGTTTCGGCTCTCGTGCATGCCTGAAGTGCGGGTGACGACGATGGAGCAGACGTTCTCGTGGGCCAGAGTACGCAAGGCTTGCCAGAACTCGCGGCTTAGTCTCGTATCCGCTTCGTCTCCCTGGCTCAGCATTTCATCGAGTCCATCGACCATGATGCAGGTGGGGTCGTGCTTTACGATCACTTCGCTGAGGAAGTTCACAAACGTCAGATGCAAGGGCTGCTTGCTATCGAGAGGCGAAAGGGCCGGAGCAAACTCGACGGCCCCCAGGGTGGCATAGTCAGGCTGCTGGCGTTTGAGGAAGGACGCCCGGGCCAGTTTCTGCTCCGGGCTGCTGACGAAGATAATCTTCCGATGCTTCTCTTTCCCCAAGATGCCAGCCATGTTGCAGAGTGCCATCGTTTTGCCAACACCGGCAGCGCCATCGAGCAACACCAGTTCTCCAAATGGCAGGATGGGATCAAGCAGCCAGCGGGTTTCATGAATAGGATCAGTCTCACTAAGCGTCAACAATTCAGGCATGGGACACCTCAAGAAAAAGAACGTCTGACGCAGTCCACTGTAGTAGAGAGGTGAAAAGTTGTAGCTCAGAATAAACTCGCGTGAGACACCATGAGACAGCGAACGGCGAGGTGCAAAATAGGGCTGATGTGGCTGGAAATACGGGGTAATGTGAAGGTTGGGGTAAGGTGAAAGCCCATACTCGTGCGCAACAAAAAGAAAGATTCCAGGAGAGAGGGGGCTATAGCCACCGGCGAGTCGCCGGTGGGGGTTCGAGCGATGGGGATGTGCCACACAGAGCCGCGACCGAAGGGAGCGGGGGTTGACGAATCACGACAAGTAAACCCCATGCACTGCCCAAATACTGGGCGTCTTACTCAGTAGAAATGCGAAGAACATCTCTTGTCGAGTACAGAACGTTCCGTGCCTCATCCTCGGTGGGAATCACTAGGTTTCCATGAACTGCCATGTTTCGATGAAGAGCTATAACTTCCAATTTTTCCTTTAGACCTGCTGGGAAAGTGTACCCTTCTTTGGAAAGGCGATTAATGATTGCGTTCATACCGGGCTTCGTTGGTTCCTTCGAGGGATGTACACCAATCTTTATTTCGTACAGTGCGCCAAGAACAGTTTCGATGGTCCTTCCACACAATGCGATGCAGCTAAGGAAACATGAGCTTTCGTAACATCGTACAGCCTCTGCATACGAAAGACGCACAAGACGAGTAATATCAACGGGAAAGTAAGTGTCTGGAAAAACGTAAGCCATGATACGCTGCGATTCGATTCGTCGCCCATCGTGCCGATGAATAACTCCACTTTCAATGGTATGGTCAAGTTCCAACTTGATCACATAGTCAGGGAAATCCCACGAAATCCATTTATTCTGCGCAAACTGTGCGATAACGTTGTCGAACTCAGAGGGACTTAATGCCAATGTGACGGGGATCTTTTCCATTCAGTACTCCGATTCCAGTGGGTCATTCGATTCGCGATTTCAAGAGAACATGACACGCGACAAGGGTTTGCAGTTCATGGCTCTTAAGCAGATCACAACGAACAATACCGTAACACCATCAGCTGGTCAAAGTGAAAGTGCTATCTGTATTCTGTTGAACGCAGTCATGGCACTCTGGCATCAAGCGTTGGCAGCCCGTAGCGCGAACTGGCGCCACGGGCTGTCATCGTGGCGCATCTTCCGTAGGGCACGCTGAGCGTGCCTCCCAGTGACAGGTGCATGTCACTTATCGCTGCGCTGGAGAACCGTTGGAATCTCATCCAGTTTAGGCACGCACAGCGTGCCCTACAGATCATTTCGAGAACAACTTCAGCCCCACGATTCCTGCTACGATCATCATCACGCAGACGATTCTTGCGGCCTGGGCGGGTTCGCCGAAGAGGTAGATTCCGGCGATGAAGGCGCCGACGGAGCCGATGCCTGTCCAGACGGCGTAGGCGGTGCCCATGGGGATGGTGCGTTGGGCGAGGAAGAGGAACACGCCACTGAGCGCCATGGAGAAGATCGCACCGAGAAGGGGCCACCAGCGAATGCCTTCTTCACGCCAACCATATTTGAGACCAAGCGGCCAGCCAATTTCGCAGAGTCCGGCCAGGATCAAATAGAACCAGGGCATATCGATACCTTCTTAGCGCAATGTGCGTGTGGAATCGTTAAAGTAAATGAATAGTGATGAAGTGACGAGTACCACTTGTGGGGAGGCACGCCCAGCGTGCCCTACAACATGCATCCACTTACTCTCGATGATCTACGAGGCACGTTGAGAAACGTGCCGCCACGAACGGCTATTGTTCTTGGGTCGGGGTTGAGTGTGTTGGCTGATCGCCTTGAGGTGAAGGCGACGTGGGCGTTTGGCGACTTGCCGGGGTTGGTGGCTTCCAGTGTGCAGGGGCATCGGGGGCAACTGCTGTATGGTTTGTGGAAGGGCGTGCCCGTACTTCTGTTCGCGGGTCGCATCCATTATTACGAAGGGCACGGTTGGGATGCGGCGTTGTCACCCGTTCGGCTGGCGGCAGACCTAG
>CAYPJB010000055.1:0-15445 GCA_964410845.1 uncultured Bacteroidales bacterium
ACTCTTAGTCCAGTTCGCTGACTTTAACTAGCCATGAATTCACATGCAAGAGAAAATTTTTATAATTCTCAATTTTCCTTTGGAAGTCACAAATGAAATTTTCGCACTTTCTTCAACGCTCAATCCTACTGTGGCTCTATCCCATTATTGGCCATCCAGTTGCTTTACTCCGAAAGCTGGCAAATTGGGTAGTTGTTGCTTTTCAACTCCGTCTAGGCAGAATCCCCTCTTCGTGGTACATCCCTGATACGTCAGGTCATCGAAGTACCAGCAGGCGGAGACAGGGATGTCAGCCGAGTTGATTCAGTGCATTGAGCAGTGGGGGACGCCACGCATTCTCGTCCTGGGTGATGTGATGCTGGATCGCTACATCTGGGGCGATGCCGAGCGGATCAGCCAGGAAGCGCCGGTGATTCTGCTGCGTGCCGACAAACGCGAAGAGCGGCTTGGCGGAGCCAGCAGCGTGGCGACCATGCTTTCACATCTCGGGGCCGAGGTCATCCTCGCCGGCGTGGTGGGAAACGATGCCGACGCGGACCGAGTGAGAAAGATCATTGATGGTCTCGATATCGATCAAACCACCGTCCTGAACGATGACACCCGGCCCACCACGGTGAAGGAACGCTATATCGGGCGTGCTCAGCAGAAACATCCACAACAGATGCTGCGGGTCGACTTTGAGAGCCGGGAAGACCTTGCTGCCGAGCTGGAATCGAAGCTGGAGCATCTGCTCAACGACATTATTCCGACAGTGGATGTGGTACTTATCAGTGATTACGACAAAGGTGTATGCACTCCCCATCTCACGCAAGCCGTGATCAGTGCTGCACGGGAAGCGAAGAAGCCGGTACTGGTCGATCCGATCCGTTGCAAATCGATCGAAACACCTCATCCCTACGACAAATACCGTGGCTGCACCACAATGACGCCTAACCGTCTCGAAGCCAGCCTGGCCAGCGGTCTGCCCGTCCGTAACGCTGAAGAAGCAGTGCAGGCAGCGAAGCATCTGCTGCATCATTACGAAATGGAAGCGAGCATCATCACCCTCGACAAGGATGGCATGGCACTGGTGATGGAGAATGGCACGCAAGGTATCCTTCCCACCCGGCCACGACAGGTGTACGACATCACCGGTGCCGGCGATATGGTGCTCAGTGTGCTCGGTATGGCTCTCGCCCACGGGGCTGACCTGCCGAACGCTATCCGCTTGGCCAATATCGCGGGCGGTCTTGAAGTCGAAAAGATCGGCGTCGCTCCGGTCACTCGTGAAGAGATGATTGCAGACCTTGAACAGGTAATGCGCACCGAACAAAGCAATAACCTGACCGGCAAAGTGCAGCCTATCGATGCGGTACAGCACGAACTCGTCAAACTCCGCAGCCAGGGCAAGCGGATCGTCTTCACCAATGGCTGCTTCGATATTCTGCATGCCGGCCATGTGCAGTATCTGCGGGAAGCAAAAGCCCAGGGCGATGTGCTGATCGTGGGCATCAACAGTGATCAAAGCGTTCGTGAACTCAAAGGCCCGACACGTCCCGTCAATTGCCAATCGGAACGGGGCCTGGTACTGGCAGCCCTGGGCAGTGTCGATTTTGTCACGATCTTCGATGACCCCACCCCGCTGGAACTGATCCTGGCTTACAAGCCTGATGTGCTGGTAAAGGGTGCAGACTATCGCAAGGAAGAAGTGGTGGGGGCACGGGAAGTGGAATCGTGGGGCGGTCGGGTGCACCTGGCGGGCCTTCGCCCCGGGTGCAGCACTACCGGCACCATTCTCCGCATGGCTGGGCAGGTACAAAGCACTGACGAGGAGTTACGCAAGGTGGCGTAACGGAAAGGAAGCAGCATGAAGCTGGCAGTCTTCCTCCCGAACTGGGTGGGTGATGTGGTGATGGTCACCCCTGCCCTCCGTGCGCTTCGCGATCATTTCTCCTCAGCCACCATCATTGGTGTGATGCGGCCCTATGTTGCCGAAACCCTCGCTGGCACCACCCTGCTCGACGAACATCTGCTCGATGCAGGCAAAGGCTGGACACGTGGAGTCTGGGCACTTTCAAAGAAGCTCAAACAGGCAAAGATCGAAACCGCTGTCCTGTTCACCAATTCGCTTCGCACCGCTCTCGCTGCCAGGCTGGGCAACTGCAAGGAACGGATCGGCTACGCTCGTGATGGCCGAACCTGGTTACTCACCAAAGCACTGAAACCGATCAAGGCTGAGGATGGCAGCTTCCAGCCGTCGCCCATTATTGATGCGTATAATTCATTGGCGGTAGCGGCGGGAACACCGGAGCCGAGCTACCGCATGGAACTGGGAACCATCGCTGCGGATGATGCTGCAGTCGATGCTGTCTGGCAACGATTCGACATGACGGTGCATCGGCCTGTCATCGCCCTCAACCCCGGTGCAGCCTTTGGAGCTGCCAAGCATTGGCCGGCTCATCACTTCGCCCAGCTGGCACGGATGCTGGTCGACCAGATGGACGCCCAGGTATTGGTGCTGTGCGGTCCGAAGGAACGGGACCTTGCGCAGTTAATCGTTCAATTGAGCGATCGCTCGGCAGTGCATAGCCTGGCCGAAGTGCCACTATCACTGGGACTGACCAAGGCGTGCATCAAGCGGGTTGATCTGCTCGTTACCACCGATAGTGGTCCGCGACATTTCGCTGCTGCGTTTGATCGACCGGTGGTGTCGCTCTTCGGGCCCACGCATATCGAATGGACCGAGACCTATTACGCTCAAGCCATACACTTGCAGAAGAAGCTGGCGTGTGGCCCCTGTCAGCAACGGGTCTGTCCACTGCGAGGGGCGGATCATCATCGCTGTATGGAAGAACTGATGCCGGAAGAAGTGTACCGTGCTGCTGTGAAACTGCTCGATGGTACGACACCATTGAAACTGATTGTGCCGACTGAGTCAGATCGTCGGAGGGCTGGGTAATGTTCTACTTGAATCCACGCTATGAAGCCGACTTCTGGCAACAGGGCCTGCGCCGTCTCGATGACTTCTTCGTCTGCACCGATGGTGTGACCGTTGGTCGGCATGCATCTCGCCATGTAAGACGCATTCCGATTCGTGATTACCAGATCTACCTGAAGCGTGAAGAACCGGTACTGTTCCGCGACAAGCTCGAATCGTGGTGGAATGGTTTCGGCTGGTGCTCCAAAGCCCGCCGTGAATGGCAGATACTGGTTCGCCTGCGAGAACGCGGCCTGCCCTGCCCTGAACCAGTAGCAGTGGGCGAAGAGAACGGCATGGCCTTCCTCGTGGTGAAAGGCTTTACCGAGTCGTACGACCTGCCGATGTTCCTGGCCTTCCGCCCATCCATGGACGAACGTCACACCGTCCTGCGGAACATGGGCCACGCCATTGCTGATCTGCATAACGCAGGCTTCACCCATCCAGACCTCTACGCCAAGCACATTTTCGTACATCGCCCGACGCTGCAGGTCTCGTTCGTTGATTATCAACGAACCTGCATCGTCAAAAAAATGAGCCTGAAACAACGATGCCTGGAACTTGCCAGACTCGATGCCACGTTACATCCCGGTGCTGTGCCGTTCAAGGAAAGGCTTACCTTTCTCCATGCCTACCTGCATCGCTCCTACACCCATGTGACCAGGGAAATCGTTCGCGAAGCAGCGCAGATTATTACTGCCGAATCAAGCCGTTTGCTGAAACGCCGCCGAATTCAGAGCATGTACGCAGAAACCTCGCTGCTCTCTGGAGAGGTATCAGTGGTCACGTATTGCCGCGTGCGGGTTCCTGATGAGCCGCATCAACGCATGACCATGGTGGAGAAGAACGAAGCAGTCCGCCGCATCAACTAATGACTTGAAATCAAGTACTGATCTCTGCATCAAACATAACGCAAAACAGCAACTAATTACTCGATATTGGAGTCGATGCTGTTCCCATTTTCTTGGCCATCTTCTTGCAACTGACAAGGATCGCCATCATTTCATGAATTTCGCTGAGCAGGCCATTCATATTGGTACGAGGGCCAAGTTCAGCAGTGATCATCAGGTCGAGCCAGTACGCACCTAGATCAAGATCGTACAGTGCTGCATCAATTCGCTTCAGATAAGCGCGCAGGTTGCGGGAGCGGACAGCGGCCCGATAGAAGGCTCCGGCCCGGGTCACCATGCGAAACATCCGCTTGCCCAGGATGCGGGCTTCTTCAGTATCAGAAAGGGTGCGAAAAACCTGCAGGGCATGCATCGACGCGGTTTTCGTGCGGTTTCTGAGGTCGGGCTGATGAAGACGCATGACCTTTTTCCTTGTATTCTGCTGCACTGGAATCCGTGACGGCATATCCTTGCTCTGCAATCCTACCCTATAGATGAGGAAAATGCTTAATCAAAGTAGCAAGCAAATGAGAAGCCAGAAGTTGGGAAAATGCTTTTCCAACGCCTTTGCGGGCACGGTATGATAGGCACTCTGGTTTCTCCTCTCTTCGGGGACTCTGATTACTCCTCCCCAACATTGTGGGAGAAATGATGGTGAGACACAATGCGTCTGCGTCTGGTCAACTTGGCATGCTGGTTGCTTTGGCTGCTGGGGGCAAGCTGCCTCTTCTGGTCGGCCACCCAAACGGATGCTACTCACTGGATCGGCAGTGACATTGGTTGGCAATGGCTGCTTGGCAGATCCTTCGTGCAGGGTGAACTCGATCAGCAGTACACCGTCGTAGCGGGCGAACGCTGGCTGGCTCAAGGATACCAGGGAAAAGAACTGGAGCAGATGACCCAGTTGCTGTTCCGTAAAGGCCGCGAGCGGTTACCCAGTCCAGACGGGGTTGATGGCCCCCTCTACCCCCCGACTGCTGCTTTCTTCTTTGCCGGGTATGGACTGCTCTCTCCACAGCAAGCTCATCTTACTGCAGTCGTTGCGGGTCTCGTGGCCAGTGGTGTTACTGCTTTCTTGCTCAGTTCGTTGATGAATGCCTGGGGCTGGTCAGGGCTTGTGGCGCTGGGACTGTTCTGTTTTCCGCATCATTATAATGGAATTCTGATCGGGCAAAATCACACCTTCACACTCTTCCTCCTGACTGCTGGGTGGTGGTTAAACAAGAATAACAAGCCTCTGCTGGCTGGCATGGTCTGGGGACTGCTGATCTACAAGCCTGTTTTCCTGGTGGCACTCATCCTCGTGCCCATTGCACTTTTGCGATGGAAGATGCTGCTGGGTATGGTCCTCTGTTCCATCGTACTGGTATTACTCACTCTGCCATTTACCAGGGGTTTAGATCCATGGAAACGCTGGATCACAGTGGGTCAACGGGCTTCGTCCATCTATGAATTGGATCGTCGCTGGGTATGGCTCAGTCGCGACCTGGCAGGGCTGCCACGCCGTGCTATGTGGGATCCGCAGTCATTCGTCAGCGAATGGAATTATCTTCGGCACAATGAAGTTGCAGGACCGGACATTGCCCGTACCTACCTGGTACGAGAAGGGCAGCGAGTGCGTTCGCCACGATGGGCCTCCATGACCGGTTGGCTGCTCCTCATCGGCATTGCCTTCATCACGTTACTGGTACTCTGGTGGCGTGATCAACCGGACGATGCTGACCCCCTCAATATTGCACTACTACTGACAGGCTCGCTGTGGTGCGTACTCCACTTCATGTACTACGATCAACTTGCCTTTGCACTTCCGATCTTTCTACTGCTCCCTACCCTGGGTGTTCGAAAGATATGGTGGAGAGTAAGTATTGTTGCTCTCCTGTCACTGCTTTATCTCAGTTCACTGCTTGCATTCTGGCACGGTGCCTGGTGGCTGCTGGCCATGCCACTTGATGCTTTTGTCCTTCTCCTCATCTGGTTACTGTTAGTAATTTCTGCTGCATTCCCCCGACTATCGAGTAAGATCTTCTTCTTTCCTACCGACTATACTCCCTGAGTGATTCATGACTGCAGCAACAGGACGGTGGCTTGCTCTCATTGCGGCTTATCTTGGCTGGCTCTTTGATGGCTTCGAGATGGGCATCTTT
Source organism: uncultured Bacteroidales bacterium (assembly GCA_964410845.1). Classification (GTDB taxonomy): domain Bacteria; phylum Planctomycetota; class Planctomycetia; order Gemmatales; family HRBIN36; genus JAEUIE01. Next base: position 5,991 of record CAYPJB010000055.1, read on the forward strand.
GGCGTGATCGGCAGGCATGCCCTCAGGTCACTCCTGGCACCCGATGAACAGGGAAATGTCGAACTCTGGTTCGGCATCATCACAGCCCTGTTTCTCGTTGGAGCTGCAGGCGGCGGCGTACTCTTCGGCTGGCTTGGCGATCGAATCGGCCGGGTGCGTGCGATGGCACTCTCGGTTCTGACGTATGCTCTCCTTACCGGATGCTGTGGCCTGGCGCAGACGCCATTGCAACTGGCGATGCTCCGTTTCTTCGCTGCCCTGGGAATGGGCGGTGAATGGGCTCTTGGTGTCGCACTCGTCATGGAAGTCTGGCAGCACACTGCCAAATCTTTCCTGCCAGGCGTGTCCGTTCGTGCATGGCTTGCAGGCATCATCGGCTCTGCCTCTAACCTTGGCTTCGCACTCGTGGCGCTTCTCAGTGTTGGCCTGACGACTGTACTTGCCGACCTCAAGATTGTTCTCGAAGCATTGCACCTTCCAGACTGGATCATTCAAGCATTGCTGGCGAACAACGGTTGGCGACTGCTGATGCTTCTGGGCATCACTCCTGCGATCCTGACATTTCTGATCCGTCTCTTTGTTCCTGAATCAGAACGATGGAAAGAAGAAAAAGCCTCGGGTCGTACGAATCATTGGGCGAACCGTGATCTATTTGGCGTGCTGATTGGCACAGCTTCTGCCGTTGGCATTACCTTCCTCTGGATGCCTCAAGTCACGCTGAGTCGTTCAGTACAGATTGCGGGTACAGCCATAGGACTGGTCATCACGTGCATCGCCTACCTGTATCCAGTGCATGCCTACATGGTTCGTTCGTCCGTGTTGCCAGATCAGCGAGCGTTCCTGCTGAAACGCATGCTCCTGGCTGCAGCGCTTTCCGGTGTCGCTCTCATCGGCACCTGGGCTTCCATACAGTGGGGTGTGCTCTGGGTGAGTAGTGGATCACTGAACCCACGCATTCAAACAGATGCAGGCAGTGTCCTTACCTTTCCCACTGCCATGGGATGGACCCAATTCTGGTCAGCACTCGGCTCAGTATTTGGTTGCATCCTGGCTGCCTGGTCCGGCGACTGGTTTGGCAGACGTACCGCATACTTCATCATCTGTCTGTTAGCACTCGGCTCCACGTGGGGTTTCTACCAGCTCAACGATGCATACAACACGAAGTTTCTCATCTGGGCTTTCACCTGTGGCTTTTGTGCAGCATCGTTCTATGGCTGGATTCCGCTCTACTTCCCGGAACTCTTCCCAACTTCAGTAAGGGCCATCGGCCAGGGGTTTGGGTTTAACTTCGGGCGCATCCTGGCTGCTATCGGTGCGCTGCAGACCGGCGTGTTGATCAAGGATGTCTTCCACGGCAACATCGCCAACGCAGCCTCGGTGATGGCATGCGTTTTTATCATTGGCATGGTGATTATCTGGTTCGCCCCGGAAACCAAAGGGAAGGGCTTGCCGGAGTAGTTACTCTGCATCCGTCCCTTGCAGCCTGGCTACCTCGAAACAATCCTTGTCCCCACGTCCGCTGAAGCAGAGTACGACCGAAGCATCTTTCGGTAACTTTGCAGCTAATTTCATTACTTCCACTACCCCGTGGGCGGTTTCGAGGGCAGGGATGATGCCTTCCATTCGACTGCAGAGATGGAAACCATTCAGGGCGGCATCATCTTCTGCATAGGTGTACTCCACTCGACCTGCATCCTTCCAGTAGCTGTGTTCCGGGCCCACACCTGGGTAATCAAGCCCTGCTGAGACCGAGTGCACATCGGCAGTCTGGCCATCCTCATCCTGCAGTACATAACTGAAGGTTCCATGCAAAATGCCAGGAGCACCGTGGCTCAGGGTCGAAGCATGCTGGCCTGGCGCGTTGCCTCGTCCGCCTGCTTCGACGCCAACAATCCTTACGCTGGCATCATCAATAAACGGGTAGAACATGCCTGCTGCATTGGAGCCTCCGCCAACACATGCAACAACAACATCAGGCAGCCGACCCAACTGATCAAGGCACTGCTGGCGGGTTTCCCGACCGATGACACTCTGAAAATCACGAACGATCAACGGGAAAGGATGTGGCCCTACCACCGAACCTAATATGTAGTGGGTCGTCTCTACCGAACCCATCCAATCACGCATGGCTTCGTTGATGGCATCCCGCAACGTTCTGCTGCCTGTGGTCACCTCGAAGACTTCCGCTCCAAGCGCCCGCATCTTGAAAACGTTCAACTTCTGCCGACGGACATCCTCAGCACCCATGTACACCCGGCAAGGCAAGCCAAAGAGAGCACAGGCCGTTGCGGTGGCAACTCCATGCTGGCCAGCACCGGTTTCTGCGATGACACGGGGTTTGCCCATCCGTTTAGTAAGAAGTGCCTGGCCTATGGTATTGTTGATTTTGTGAGCACCGGTGTGGAGCAGGTCTTCCCGCTTCAGATAGATGCGGGCACCGCCTGCTTCTTTCGTCAGCCTTTCAGCAAAGGTCAGGGGGGTGGGCCTGCCAACGTAGTTGTTCAGATAGTAAGTCAGCTGTTTCTGAAATTCAGGATCCCGGCGTGCAGCCTCGTACGCCTGGGTCAGTTGTTCCAAGGCATGCATCAGCGTTTCAGGAACATACCTGCCGCCAAAAGCACCGTACCGGCCGGTGACATCGGGAACTGCGGAGAGTTTCTTGGACAAAGGTGCCGTCATCATCGTACTCAGTCGGGTTTCAATAACCTCATTCTAGAAGCAGGCCAGGTAAGTTGCTATCAGCGGAACAGCACTCTGCATTGCTTTCCCATCGCCAGCAGCTATGTTCTCAATGTGATCCCTCCCAACCGAGTGCCCCATGCCAACTGCAAAGAAGAAGACAACGACAAAGACCGCCAGCTCCAAGCCCGGGAAGGCTGTAGCGAAGGCCCAAAAGCCTGCTTTAACGCTGGCTGAACTGAAGAAGCAGCTAACTGCACATACCGACGCATTCTGTAAGGAACTGCTTACCAACGAGTATCGCGATATGTGTCGAGTTATGATCAAGGGGCTTTGCGTGAAGGATTCACCAGCCCTGGAAGGTGATGTGCGCACGTGGGCTGCAGCAGTAGTTGGTGCGATTGGATATGTCAACGAACTGCACGATAACAAGATGCAGCCTCATTATTCGAAAGCTGCTTTCCTGAAGAAGCTGAAAGTCGATGCACAGGAATACAAGGCATACCTTCAGGTCTTGATCCACGGCTTCGATCTCATCGAGTATGATCCGGACTTCACCCTTCCCAGCCTCATCCCTTTGAATCCACTCATTGCCATGGCCAGTTCACCAACGCTTCTGCAGGAAGATGGCTGTTGTGGCGGAGGTTGTTCTTCACAGATGTGCAGCAGCAAGGAAGGCTGCTCCATGGAAGGATGCGACGCAGCAGGCTGTTGCAAGATGGAAGCCAGGCCGAAGAAAAAGAAGAAGTAACTCAGTTACTTCGACTCCAGCAAGTACACCTTGGTTCGACCGGCAAAGCCACGCCTGACACCGACGAGTTCGTCAGGCCCAAGTACGTTGTGCATGCTGTAACCATCTATCCGAAGGTAAGCAGCACCTAACGCATCAATCACACCAGTCGGATCAAACGTTTTCCACTGATCCTTGATATAAGCTTCCGTCCAGAGGTGGCCTCCGAAACCCGGATTCTCTGGGTCGTACACAATACCGAAACAGACCCGGGTAGGAATGCCTAACGAGCGGCCCATCGCTGCGGTGAGGACACCCATCTCGGTGCAATCACCTTCCAGCGTGCGGGCTACTTCATCAGCAGTAGCGAAGCCTACTTCATAGCCACCCTTGATATTTTTCCGAACCCAGCGTGCAATGCGCTGCATCTTCAGTTCTGGTTCGGTCGCACCACTGACTGCTTTCTCAGCTAGCTTCTTCACGGTGGCATCGCTACTGCGAATGTAGAAGTTACTCTCCAGAAATTCCTTCCCGGGCGCCGGTTCAGCTGTCGCCTTTTCGAAGGGTCTGTTACTTAATCGGAATTCGCTCCGATTGCCATTCTTTTTCACAAACTGCTGACGGGGCGAATTGATAAAAACCGTTTCCGGGCTGTCATCTTCGCTCATTTCGATTTCGATGCGAAGCTTGTTGGGCAAACCCAGAAGGCCCATGGGAAGAGGCTTATCGATTGTCACCGGTGCGTCGCGATCCTTGACAGTACCTGCAAATGCTTCGAGAGCTGTTGCCTTGCTGCATTTGATCTGGGTAACCAGATCGAACAGGCTGCTATCCTCGGTGGTTACCAGGCTTTCACCACTAACTGGGTCCACATAGACTTTGCTTTTATCGAGATAGAGTTCCCTGGGAAAGCTCTGTTCAAGCTCCACGAGTTCCTTCTCAGCACCATCTACCATCATTTTCTTCCTGCCAAGCACAGTAAAAGTGGCAGGGGCAACGGCATTCAGATTGAGCAGGAAGCCATGCACAGTATACTTTTTGCCAATGGTCCAATCAGTTTTCCCTTCAAGAAATCGATCCTGGTAAAGCAGTCCCTTGGCCTTCGGATCCCAGGGCTTCTCCTGCTGATAAATGACATTCTTACCAGAGTGGTCAAGCACTTCCATGACGATGCGATTGCCTTGTGGCTTGCCCCGAACGACGAGGTCCTGGTTCTTGCCGATGTTAGTACGGTAACCTACTTCGACGACGTCACCATTTTCCCTCTCCAGGGTGTACTGTTCACTCTCCTCGGTATAGGGGTCACCACTGCGGAGATAACTCATGTGATCACGGACGACGGTCCGAATGAGCCTGGTACCGTTCTCTTCGACGCTGTAACTGATCGTCTGCATCCACCCAAGCCGCCCCTGGGGATTGGTGCGATTAACCCAGACCTCACGGAGCACCGGTCCAGCAGCTACGGCTGGACCAGCAAGCATCTTTGCCTGCCTGGGCGGATCTTCAGCATCAATGCACAAGCACAGCGATGCCAGCAACGGCAAAAGAATCGACTTCATGTGAAAGCCCTGTAACCAACTTCTGCATCATAGCAGTTAGCAGCATAGTTGGGCTAGTCGGCTTCTCTTACATCGGCTCTGCCTTGTGATAAAGCTTATCCCCACCAAAACAAGAAAAGCCTGGCATCATTGCCAGGCTTTTGGATGATTGTTGAACTTTGCTTAGTTCGTCATCTTTTTCACGAGATCAAAGACAGTACCAGCAATGACGCTCTTGGTTTCATAACCAGCGATGCTGCGAACCATCTCCCAAAGCAGGAACCCTGTAAAGACCATGATAATGGCAGTGGGCAGGTGCACCAGGCTAACCCAACCCCATTCAGCGGGACGGGCTGGCCCAGCCGCCGGTTCCATGTCGGCATCGCTGTAGGGTTCAACGATGGCTTCCTCTTCGTCCGTCACATCGCGACGTTTGCGACGACCAGCGAGGCCTGCACCAGCCAATGCAGCAGCGCCAGCCGCAGCGGCGCCACCCATGACATCCGTTCCCTGATCGTCTTCATCGATAACGACGACTTCACTGCCCGTCTCATCGACGATCGCAGCATCATCATCCAGGGCCAGTTCAAAGTCGGAGTCTTCTCCTACCACCACATCTTCGCTCGGGATGCGTGCAGTAGAGGAACCACTGGTGTCTGCACTGCTGTCGAGAGCGGACATGGTTCCGCTCGATTCATCGACGTTCAGTTCAAAATCGCTGCTTGATTCTTCTGGCACTTGCAGAGAGAGATCAAACTCGCTGGAGGTATCTTTCGGGCCACCGTCCGGGCGGGGAGTACGTGGAAGAACTGCAAGCTCTTCGCTGCTGCTCGGCTCCAGGTTGAGTTCAAATGTGCTCGACTCGTCTTCAATCGGAGGCAATTTCGCACGCATCGAACCGCCCTTGGCAGGCGATTGCGATGGCGAGCCACCAAGATCGACCAGTTCCTGCTGTTCAGGGGACAATTCCAGTTCGATATTGTCCATGGATGGGGTGGAGAAATCGAAAATGCTGTCGTTGGGACCACCACTCGTGGGCTTGAGTTCAAATTCGCTGCTGGTGGTGACACCCTGTTTGGGTGGAGCCTTGGTACGGCCACTATCGCCGACCTTGCCCGAACCACCAGCAAGACGACCTGATCCACCCGGAATCGGTGGAGGAACCAATTTGCGGGATGATGGTGGATCGCTGATTGGCTTCATATCGAAGTCAACCAGGTGAACTCCCATATCAGGCAAACGGCCTGAAGGGCTATCGAGCCTGACTCGGCTATCACCTGACCCCATGCCGATCGGTTCGCGGCCGAGGGGAACCATGCTTTCATCTTCGAGATTGCCAGTGGGTGACGGAGGAATACTGCCAGTCAACCCTTTTGCAGGCTTGTTGCCGAATACGAACGACGACGAGGAAGGCACACCTTCTTCTTCGCCAGCAAGTGCTGCCAAATCAACCCTGCCAGTGTCTCCGCCCTTGCTTGGCTCGCCCTTTTTATCGCCTAATAGCTTGGCACGATCTTCAGCAAAGATATCGGATGGCGTACCTTTGAGATCGGTCTTGATTTCAGGATCAGATAGACGGAAGTTGGGATTGGAGACAAAGCCACGGCGTGTAGCGAGTTCATCGACATCCTGTGCTTTAAATCGCCAGGTGCCTCGGTCTGCAAAGGCCCGGATTTCACGATGCTGGGCCATCGCATTCAGTTCTTGTGTGGTAAGCCCCAGCTTTTTAGCTGCTTCATCGAGATTGTAGAATTCTTGTGCCATTACAGCCTCCCTGTAGTCACCAGGCTATCTGCAAACCTATCCCCAAGCATTGGCAACTGTGCGTTACAGTTCCTCTACTCTCTCGATTCTAACCGGGTTCCCTCTCTTTGCAAGAAAAGCTTCAATCCTCTTTGCCTATAACTGGGGAAAAGCTCGCAAAACAGGGCTGTTCGCATCGATTGCACCGGTCGCGCCTGAGATACCGGAAAAGAAGTGCCAGGTGTCCCACCTCCCAGCCATCCCCGGCGCTAATATATTTTTTACATTTTCGTCCCTGTACACTTGCACGACGAGGATATGGAGTGCAACAATATAAGTAGAGCACTAGCTCGAATCGCTCATGCAGCGATGCATGAACGTGGGGGGGCGTCCTTCAGATTACGCGGCTTCATGCCGCGTTTTTTCGTTGAATCATCAGATCACTGGCATAAAGATCAAGAGACGGAGTTGTTCCCCCAGTTGAAGGGACGCTAGTGGTTTATCTCATCGATTCGCACTCTCTGCTATACCAGGTATTTCACGCTGTCCCGATGATGACGGGGCCAGCGGGACAGCCCACCAATGCGATCTTCGGGTTTGCCAATGATATGAACCGGCTACGCAAGCGTAAGCCTGACTACCTCATCTGTGTATTCGATCCACCCGGTCCCACCTTTCGCGATCATCTCTACGACGACTATAAAGCCCACCGCGCCCCCATGCCAGACGATCTCTATGGGCAATTGCAAGGCATTCGTAAACTTCTCGAAGCCATGCGTATCCCCGCTGTGGAGGTCAAGGGTTTCGAAGCGGATGATGTGATGGCCACCCTAGCAGTGGCATTTGCCGAACAGGGCCATGAAGTAGCCATCTGCACCAGCGACAAGGATTGTCGCCAACTGATCAACGATAAGATTCACCTCTATAACGCGCGCAAAGACATGATGTTCACGGCAAAGGAACTCCTCGACGACTGGGGGATCACACCCGACCAGGTCGTTGATCTTCTTGCCCTCACGGGCGACAGCGTCGACAATGTTCCGGGTATTCCGGGCATCGGTGTGAAGACTGCCAGCAAACTGCTACAGGAATACAAGACCATCGAAGGGATATTCAAAGCACTACCAACGATGAAGCAGAGCAAAATGAAGGAGAACCTGCAGGAACATCAACATGTTTTAGAACTGTCACACAAGCTCGTTACCCTCGATACTCACGTTGATGTTCCCATCCAGTGGGAAGACTGGAAACTGAAAGAACCTGACGCCAAGACGCTGCTGAACTACTACACCGAATTGGGTTTCAACCGCCTGGCGACGGAACTTCGTGCAGAAGTCGCCAGGAAGATGGAAAAGTCGAAGAAGCAGCGGATGCTCTTCGATATGGGTGACGACGACGATGAAGAAGTGGTCATCGACAAGACTGGGCTCTTTCTCGAGGAAGAGCAGTGGCAAGGCACGTACGAACTGGTCGATACACCACCCAAGCTCACCGAGATGATGACAGTATTACGCCAGCAGAAGCAATTCGCCATCGACTTGATCACACAGGAAGAGAACCCTCGCCAGAGTGAACTCGTGGGTATCGCACTCAGCTGGCAGGAAGCTAGCGCATACTATTTACCGCTTCGAGGTCCAGAGAAACAGAAGAAACTGGATGAACCTGATGTCCTGAAGAAGCTGAAGCCATTGCTTGAAGATGCAGGCATCAGCAAGGTTGGGCATAACATCAAGTTCGAGATGGCCTGGCTGCACAATCATGGTATCAGCATGCAAGGCGTATCGGGCGATGCCATGCTGGCCAGCTATCTGCTTCAGGCTGGGGAACGGTCGCACAGCCTGGCTGATCTGGCTCGTCGCCATTTGAACCACAGCCCGATGCCATTGAGCAAACTCGCTGGCGAGGGCAAATTCGCTCGACCTGTGGAAACCTTAAACACAGCAGAACTGGCTGACCACTTCGGTGAAGAGATCGACATCACCCTTCGTCTCTGCAGCCTGCTCGACAAGGAACTGGAAGACAAAAAGCTTACAGCCATCTACCGCAACCTCGAAGTGCCGCTCATTGGCGTTCTCATGGAGATGGAAGAAACGGGCATCTGTCTCGATGTGCAGTTACTGAAAGACCTCTCACGAGAATACACTACTCAGTCGAAGAAACTCGAGGAGGAGATCTATCGCCTGGCAGGTCGCAGATTCAACATCGATTCACCCATGCAGCTTCGCGAGATCCTGTTCGTGGAGATGAAACTTCCCAAAGGCAGGAAAACGGCCCAGACTGGTGAAGCGTCTACTAATCAGGAAGTGCTCGAAGACCTGGCAGCGGAAGGCCATGAGTTGCCAAAACTCATCATCGCCTATCGTCAATTAACTAAACTGCAGGGTACCTACCTGGATGCCTTGCCTGCACAGGTTGATCTGCGAACGCATCGAATCCATTGCCAGTTTAATCAAACGGTAGCAGCGACGGGTCGCCTCTCGAGTACCAATCCCAACCTGCAGAACATCCCCATGCGGACAGACCAGGGACGAGCCATCCGCAAGGCATTCGTGGCCGGGGAGGGCTATACGCTCATCACCGCAGATTACTCGCAGATCGAATTGCGTGTGTTCGCACACCTTTCGGAAGATGCAGCCTTGGTGCAGGCTTTCCGGGAGAACCGCGACATCCACTCATTCGTCGCTGCCCAGGTCTTCGGTATCACTGAAGCAGAAGTCTCCTCCGAACAGCGCCGTTTGGCCAAGGTCGTTAACTTCGGTGTACTG
>CAYPJB010000056.1:0-12671 GCA_964410845.1 uncultured Bacteroidales bacterium
TTGCCAGGTAGCGTTTGTCGTGGCTGAAGGCCAATGAATGAATGTATTGCGGCACCTCTGGAATGGTGCGAAGCAGGCGGCCTGTCGTGGCATCGACTACCTTGATCTGATGTACCGTTCGTGCATGATTGGAGGCCAGAGCCACCAGTTGGTTGTCGTGACTCCAAGTGGGCAGTGCATCGACATCATGAATCGCAGTACCATAGTACTCGCCAGTTTGCGTGCGTATCAGGATGGCACGGGTCGATTTCTGTCGTTGCTGGATGAGAATCAGACTTTTCTGATTTGGGCTCAGGGACGCGCTGCTAATAGGCGATTCCAGCTTGGTAGCCTGATTCTTGATGACCTCAGGAGAGTGTAACATTCTTCCCGCATCAACCATTCTGATGACGTTTGAATTGAAGAGAGCCAGCATGCGATTTGATGTATGCATCAGGCTGCTTGGCGTACCGGGAAGCGAAGCAATGGTAGTCATATACGGCTGTTGATCCGCCATATCATAAAAGCGAAGAGTCTTGTTCGATTCGTAGACCAACCCGATCACACCATTGGGATGCTTGTAAAAGGAGCGGGAGGACCAGGCGCGATACTTGCCATTCTGAAGATAGAATTGCCCGCCCATTAATGATGCTGCACTGAGATGAACGATATTCCGGGCAGGTGAATGGATGGATGGATACTGCATAACAGTCTCCTGAGGCACCTCCTTACCGGTCAATAATGATCTGCAACTGTAGTTGCCTTCCGGATCGCTTTCGAGAACGAGCCAGGTGCCGTCAGCAGACTTTAATGGCTCCATGACACCAAGAATACTGCCAATGATCTCAGGGCCAGCTGGAGTGCCATCTTTGATGTGAAACGCCTGGAGAATGCTCCTTTTGTTCATAGGTACATCAAGTAACTCCGATCGGACGACTACCAGTTCTGGATCATCCAGGAAATGGATACGGCAGAAGCCGTACTTCCTGCCTTCCTTCATCATGGTGATGGGCTTGCCCAGGGGGCGCAAGGTCTTCGCATCAAAGAGATGACCAATGCGGAGGCCGGGAACGGCGGGTTTTGCATCGATCAACGCGAATCGGTTCTCATCTGACACTGATGTGATGTTCAGCGGTTCGTTGATGGCATCGAGTTTTACTCGCTCGTTCAGTTTGCCCGTGTAGATATCACGTCGATGAAAGAACCCATCCTTCCAGGTCAACAGTTCATCGCCAGCGTTGACGAAGCACAATACCCTTTCATCGTGGAGCTCGTTCTGCCAGAGCACGCGTGGTACATATTGCAGCCATGCATCGATATTCAGACGAATGGTATTTTGAAAGGCGGTATCTTCCTCGGGTACCAGCTTCCAGGCTCGAAGCATCGACCGGATTGCCTGATCAATCTTTCCACCTTCGGCAAGGGTCATGGCCTGGTTAAAGAGTAGCGATGCTGATTGTGCCTGAGCCAGTTTTCGCTCCTCCATCGCTTGCCTGCTGGCTGCATCGGCACGCAGAGCGTGCTTGGTGGCTTCCTCGGCATGGAAGTTGGCGTTAATGGCAAATAATACAGAGACTACACTGCCGACGAGCAGAAATAGCAGTGCTATCAGAATAGTAGCAGCCAATGCTGGCTTGCGTTGCGACCAGAACCAGAGACGTTCCCAACTGGTAACCGGGCGAGCGGAAATAGGCTCACCGCGCAGAAACCGCTGTAGATCGTTGCTGAGTTCCAGGGCTGATGCATAGCGATTGCCCGGATCACGCATCAAGCACTTGTGGCAGATCGTTGCCAGGTCCGGGGGAATGGATTTGCTGATCTGTGATAACGGCTTGATCTCTTCCTGAACAACCTTCAGCACCGTCTCCATCGATGTACTGGCAACATGTGGTGGCTGACCGGAGAGGAGTTCATAGAGGATAGCTCCCAGGCCATAGATATCGGTTGCTGGGCCGATCTGTTTGTTGCCGCGAGCTTGTTCAGGTGAAAGGTAACTCGGCGTCCCCATTACCTGACCTGTCTGTGTTAACGCCGTATTGTCATCTACCAGCTTGGCCAAACCAAAATCAGTGATCTTGGGGATGAACTCACTGATCGGTAAATCAACCTGTGAGTTCTTGGAACGTTGCTCAACTGTCTGGTTGACTGCCAGCATGGCTGAACTGACGCTCGAAGCACCAGATCGAGTCGCCAGGAGAACGTTGCTCGGCTTTACATCACGGTGAACGATTCCCAGAGTGTGGGCATAGTGCAATCCGCGAGCCAACTGTTCAATCAATGCCGCGGCATCACGCGCAGTCAGCTTGTGCGACCAGAGATAGTGAGAGAGTGTTCCTCCTTCGATCCACTCCAGCACCAGGAAAGGTAATTGCTGATGTTGCCCTACTTCATAAATCTGCACGATGTTGGGATGCTGTAACCTGGCAACCACCTCGCTTTCCTTGAGGAATCGCTGTTCTTCCTGTTTTCCTCCATACTTGCCACTGACCACCATCTTGATAGCTACCTTGCGCTTCAGGGAGGTATCCCAGGCAAGGTACACCACTCCCATGCCGCCACGCCCAATTTCTTCGAGAATCTGATAACGCCCCAGTGATCGTGGCATTTCAACTGAAGGTGAGGATGCCTGGGATGGATCATGTGTCTGTTTGCCATGCTCCAGATTCTTTTTCTGCAGCACCTGGATAACCGAATCTGATACGCCATCCAGCTTTTCCAGATTGCTGAGGCAGCTTGGGCAATTCTCCGTGTGCTGAAACAACTCTTCACTGGTGACTTCATCGAGTTCCCCCAATTGGAGTGCCAGTAGTTTCTCCTGTGTGGGACACGAATCCATGGAGGGCATGTCTTGTGAACTCAAATCAAGATAAAGGTATGCAAGCGGTGCATTCCACCATTATCATAATTGCATCTGGTGTGACAGCACCGGGATCTGCAGGAAATGTGGATGTCAGTACCAGGCGAAAATCGCACGAATACCAGCCAGAAGACTTCCTTAAGTCTACTGGCTCGTTTGCGTGAAAACGATGGAGATGCCTGGAAACGCCTGGCACAACTCTACCAGCCCTTGGTCCTGCACTGGGTAAAGCGAAGGGGTGTACAGGAATCAGATTCCGATGATGTTGTGCAGGAAGTGTTCCATGCTGCTTCCCAATCGTTGCAGCATTTCCGCAAGGAACAACCGGAAGATACCTTTCGTGGCTGGTTGCGAGGCATTGTCAACCATCAAGTGTTGATGCATTTTCGAAAAACGGGCAAGCAGCCGCAAGCCAGTGGTGGCACCGAAGCCATGCTGTTCATCCACAATGTTGCACAACATCAGTCCGATCCAGGGCTTGATGAAGACAGTGCCGTGATGCTGAATGACCTGTACCATCGGGCTCTGGAACTGGTCCGGAAAGAATTTGAAGAAGTGACGTGGCGGGCGTTCTGGCGAGTTGTCATTGATGGTCAGCAGCCTGCCCTGGTAGCTGAAGAAATGGGCGTTTCCCCCTCCGCTATTCGCCAGGCGAAATCCAGAATCTTACGCCGTTTGAAGCAGGAAATCGGCGAATTGATTCAATAAAGGCCCCCTCGGCCCCACCCCACAGAACTATTTTCAAAAATGCTGTCACACTCGTTGCAATAAGTAGGTAGGGAATTATTTCTCCTTCGCTTATTGGAAAGCTGCTATGTCGAAGAAACGCCTGCTGATTGCCAGCATTCTGGCTGCCCTTTCATCGCAAACTATATCAGCACAAAACTTTACGGTGAGTAATACCAACGATTCCGGGGCCGGCTCACTTCGGCAGGCGATTTCCGATTCTAATGCCTTCAATGGGGCCGCGACGATCAATTTCAGCATTACCAACAGCACCGTGAACCTCAGTTCGATGCTGCCGATTCTGACGAATCCGAATGGCATCACCATCAATGGCAACGGCAACACGATCAATGGTGGTTCCACGTCGAACATTACGGGAGACCGAGTCTTCTTCATCGGCGTGCCCGACAATACCCCGGCTGCGGGGAGTGGCTTCCTGCCCAGTACGGCTGCTACCAACTGGAATATCAACAACCTGAATATCCAGAATGGCAATGCCCGGGGTGGGCACGGTGCAAGTGGTGGAGGTGGCGGTGCCGGTTTGGGGGGTGGAATCTTTCTCAATGCCGGCAACCTGACGCTGAGCAGCGTCAACTTTTCGAATAACCGTGCCATCGGGGGGAATGGCAATTTTGGTGGCAGTATTGGTGGCGGTGGTGGCATGGGCGGAAATGGTGGAAGTCAGAGTGGTGGCGGTTTCGGCCTGGGTGCCAATGGCGGAGGCAGCGGTGCCAATGGATTATCAGGTTCATTTTTGAATGGTGCATCTGGTGGCTCTGGAAATGGCACACTGGGTGGGTTGAACGGTGGCGGTGGTGGAGGAGCAAACTCGCTTGGGCAGGGTTCTGGAGGTGGTGGGGGAATCGGAGGACAGAACTGGACTGGGACTGGGACAGGCAATGGAGGTTTTGGTGGTGGTGGCGGTGGAAGTGGAAGCGGTGGTTATGGTGGCGGTGGTGGGACTGAGGGGGATGGCGGTTTCGGCGGCGGCGGTGGGACTGCGGGGGATGGCGGTTTCGGTGGAGGAAATGGGGGTGGTGGCGGTCTTGGTGCCGGTGGGGCTATCTTCGTGCGCAAAGGGGCAACCCTCACACTCAGTAATGGTGGAATCACGGGTAGCACGATTGCTGGTGGCACCGGTAGCGACTCAGGCCAGGCCATTGGCTCCGGTATCTTTCTTGCTGGTGCTGTCAATTACAATGTGACCACAGGCAACACGATTACCATCAGCGATACCCTGGGTGGCGGGTTCAATAGCGAGATCACTGGAGGATTTACCAAATCTGGTGCAGGTACATTAGTTCTCACAGGTGCCAACAGCTACACCGGCGGGACGACGCTGGCAGGGACGGCTGGTTCCATCTTGCGGCTCGGCAGCAATACCGCCCTGGGGGATGCCACTAATAGCCTGACAATGAGTGCGGGCAACACACTCGACCTGAATGGTAACTCTATCAACACCGGGAGTCTCTCCGGTACTGGAGTTATCACCAATACCAGCACAACAACGGCAGCAACAATAACAGTCGGAAACGATGATGGTACCAGCACCTTTAGCGGCGTGATTCAAAACGGTGCACAGTCAGTTGCCCTGGTGAAAGCAGGTTCAGGTGCTCTCACACTGACCGGAAACAACAGTTACAGCGGGGGCACCACGCTGGCAGGAACGACCGGATCCGTCCTGAGGGTCGGCAATCCCAATGCCCTGGGAGCCGTTACTAATAGCCTCACGATCAATGGCGGTAATACGCTGGATCTGAACGGATTTGGCATTGCCATCGGTGCTTTGACTGGGAGTGGTACCGTTACCAACACCAATACCAGCTTAGGATCGTTTTTGCAGGTGGGGGTTGGCAACGTCTCCAGCGTGTTTGATGGCGCAGTGCAATCAACTCGACCACTGACCCTTTCCAAACTGGGTACCGGAACCCTGACACTCACTGGTATCAGCAGTTCTTACACTGGAACGGAAATATATGGTGGAACATTGAGCGTTTCTCATGGGGGCAGTTTGGGAAACGCCAGTTTGGATTTTTACACTAATAGTGGCACTATACAGTTCACGGGCTCTAACGCTGTTAAATCAGCATCCGTGAATCTCGGATCTTCAGCTACATTTGACATCATCAATTCCAATTCCTCGTTAAGTTTACTCGGCAACATCTCCGGTGCTGGCAGCCTCACGAAAACGGGTGCCGGCACGCTCGTTCTTGCGGGAGTGAACACTCACACCGGTGGAACGACAATCAACGCTGGCGCACTCAGTGTCAGCAGCGAAGGAAGCCTGGGTGGTACGGGTGCCTTCACGATTAATGGCGGCAGGCTGCAGATCACGGGCACTTCCTTTACCAGTATCACGCGACCGATCACCTGGGGTGCTAATGGCGGCAGCCTCGATATCGCCGATGCTGCCAATACCGTTACTCTCTCGCAAGCCGTGACGACTGCTGGCAGCCTGACCAAACTCGGTGCTGGTACCCTAGTGCTCACGGGCAACAGCAACACAGGGGGGGCTACCGTCTCTGCAGGGGTATTGCAAATTGGTAATGGCAGCGCTGCGGGAACCCTGGCCTCAGGTACGGCGACTATCAATGCTGGCGCCACCTTACGCTACTACCGTAATGATCTTTCCACCATCAGCACAAATTTTTCCGGTACCGGGACTTTGAACTATTTCGGTACGGGCAACCTGAATGAATCGACTTACAGCCCTAACGGCAACAACAGCGCCTTCACTGGTACGGTGCAGATTGGAAATTCCGCAGGAGGAAATGGTGCCCGCGTTGCCGTGAGCAATCAGAATCAACTGGGAACAGGCCCTGTCATCGTGAACAGTGGCAGCCAACTCTACGTGCAAGCCGGATCGTACGCGAACAACTTGAGCTTGAATGGCATCGGCTGGCTGGAAACTTCTGGAAATCTCGGGGCCCTGCGTATCGATAACGGCTCAATGATCACGGGAAACATCACACTTGCCGGAAACAGTCGCATCGGGACGTCATCGACAGCAACTATATCAGGGAACATCAGTGGCAGCTTCGGTATCGAAAAAACCCAGGCTGGAACGATTATTCTCTCCGGCAACAATACCTTCACGGGCGGAATCACGATTCAGAGTGGCATCGTACAACTGGGAAGTGCCGGGGCATTGAACACCGCCGCCCCCAACGCTGTTAATTTTGGTGCCTCCAGCACAGGCATCCTGCGTCTGAATGGCAATCAGATTACCGTTTCAGGACTGAATACGAATGCTACGGTTGGTACGCCCATCGTGGAAAACAGTAGTGCCACGTCATTGGAATTAACAGTCAACAATGCCACAACGAGCACGTTTGCTGGCGTGCTGCAAAATGGTGCCGGGACCGGCTTTTTGGCCCTGCGCAAGGCCGGCGCCGGCACTCTCATTCTTAGTGGTGCCAACACTTACACTGGAAACACGACTCTCACTGCTGGTGTAGTCAGCGTTAGTAGCGATACCAATCTGGGTAGCTTAACGAACGGCCTGACTTTTAATGGCGGCACACTTCAAGTTACCGGAACCTCGTTCAACACTAATAACCGCCTCGTTAATTGGTTAACGAACGGTGGTGGGTTCGACATTGCCGATCCCCTTAACACCTTCACGGTCTCCTACAACCTGGTAGCTGGCGGCAGCTTGACCAAACTCGGTGCCGGCACGCTCGTACTCTCAGGAGCCAACAATTATCTCAACAGCACCAATATCAATGCGGGTGTTCTGCGGATCAACAGTGATACCAATTTGGGAAACGCCAATAATGTCATCAATTATAATGGCGGCACGCTGCAGGTCACAAGCACATTGACCACTCCACGTGGTATGACACTCAATGCTGGCGGTGGGTCGATTGATGTGACCACCGGCAATACGCTCACCCAAACCGGTGTGATCAGTGGAGCCGGGGCACTTACGAAACTCGGAGTAGGTACCCTGGTGCTGTCGGGGACCAACACTTACACCGGTGGCACTTCCCTGGCTGGCCCCTCGGGTTCTACGGTCCGAGTAATCAACACGACAGGCCTGGGAGCTACCAGCAATAGCTTGAACATCAATGCGGGGAACACGCTGGATGTCAATGGCAACTCCATCGGCATTGGTGCTCTTTCAGGGGCGGGAACGATCACCAACTCCAGCACGACTGCCGTCACACTTACTGCTGGCAATGGCAATGGTACGAGTACTTTCAGTGGCGTGATACAGAACGGCAGTCAGACTGTATCACTGGTCAAGACGGGTACCGGAACCCTTACGCTCAGTGGCGCTAACACCTATACCGGTGGCACTACGCTGAACGCCGGATCAGTTAGTGTGGGCAGTGACACCAATCTGGGTGGAAGTGGCGGTTTAACCTTCAATGGAGGGGTTCTGCAGATCACCGGTACAACCTTTACCAGTACACCCCGTTCCATCATCTGGGGTGCTAGCGGCGGTGGCTTCGATATTGCCAATGCAGCCCATACCTTCACCGTCTCCCAACCCATAAGCTCCGGTGGCAGCCTGACGAAGCTCGGCGCTGGCACCCTGGTTCTCTCTGGATCAAACAACTACTCCGGGAGTACGAACCTGAATGCCGGGATTCTCAGTGTATCCAACAATGCTAACCTGGGGAACACGAACACCACCCTGGTATTCAACGGCGGCACGCTGCAGGCCAATAGCAGCTTCACCACGGCACGCGGCACCACGCTCAATGCTGGCGGTGGAACGATCAATGTTACCACCGGTAACACCCTTACCCACGGCGGCTTTATTAATGGAACTGGTACACTCACCAAAACCGGAGCCGGCACGCTCGTCCTCTCCGGGGCCAACGCCTACACCGGTGGCACCATTCTGGCTGGACCTGCCGGCTCTACGTTGCGTCTGGACAACAGCAGCGCTCTGGGGGCGATCACCAACAGTCTCGCCATCAATGCGGGCAATACGCTGGATGTCAACGGTATCTTCAGCAACCTCAACATCGGCGCCTTAACCGGCAGTGGTACGGTGACCAATAACCATCCCAGCAATATCGGGGAATTGCGGGTGGGTAATGGCAATGTATCCAGCACGTTCAATGGTGTGCTGCAAGATGGACCTTCTCAAGGACTCACGCTGGTCAAAGTGGGTACCGGAACCATTGCACTCAACGGTAGCACCAGTAATTACAGCGTCACTTCGCTTGAAGGAGGAACGCTCAGTATCTCGAATCTGAGCAACCTGGGGACAGATACCAATTTTTTTGCCGCTGGCAGTGTGTTGCAGTATACAGGGACATCCGATACCTATTCGAGGAGCCTCAACCTCTTTGAATCGGGTGTGATTGAAGTCACCAACCCTGCTACTCGTTTGACGTTGTCCGGTTCGGTATTCAACTTTGGCAGCCTGACTAAGTCGGGGGCTGGGACATTGGTGTTGAGCGGCTCCAGTAATGACTATGCTGGCGGCACCATTCTCAATGCGGGCACTCTCGCCGTAAGCAGCAATATCAATTTGGGGAACAATGTTACCGCACTGACCTTCAACGGCGGTACCCTGCAAATCACCGGGACGACCTTTACTAGTACTCCTCGCAACATCAACTGGGGCGCCAATGGCGGTGGCTTTGACATTGCCGATCCCGCCAACACTTTCACGATCACACAGAACCTGGGGGCTGGTGGCAGCCTGACCAAACTCGGTGCCGGTACGTTGGTACTCACGGGCATCAGCACTGACACCGGTAGCGCGAGCCTGAACATCGGGATGGTCCGCGTTGCCAGCAATACGAACTTGGGGAACACGAACACCAGCCTGGTCTTCAATGGTGGCACTCTGCAAACCACCAGCTCTTTCACCACAGCGAGGAACACCACGCTCAATGCAGGTGGCGGAACAATCGATGTGACCCCCACGAATACCTTCACCCATAGCGGAGTGATGGGTGGAACCGGCGCACTGACCAAAACAGGTGCCGGTACACTAACGCTGTCTGGCACCAACACCTACACCGGAGGCACCAGCCTCAACGCGGGGATAGTCCGTGTCAGTTCAGATGCCAATCTGGGCAACTCCAGCGGCGGCCTCATCTTCAACGGCGGTACGCTGCAGGCCACTTCAACTATCACGACTGCTCGTAGCACTACTCTCAATGCCAGCGGCGGAACCATCGATGTAACGGGAAGCAATATCCTCACTCACAGTGGTGTGATGGCTGGCACCGGAGCGATCACCAAGGCCGGGACAGGTACCCTGGTGCTTTCCGGAAACAGTACCTACTCTGGTGGCACAACGGTTTCTCGTGGCACGCTCCAGGCAGCCAGCGATTCCAACCTCGGAACAGGGAATGTCACGGTCGCCAGCCTGGGCAACCTGGTCTTCACGGGCAACACCACCACCAGCAAAAGCTTCGACCTGAACAACGGCAGCTTGCGCACAACTGCTGGGCAGACGCTCACGTTCAATAATGCTGCACTCGGTGGCGGATTCCTCACCGGAACCTTTGCTACTCAAGCAGGTGCATCGACAACCTTTGCCGGTAACACTCTGAACACCTCCGGAGCGCTGACCCTGGCCGGGTCGGATAGTCTGTCCAACTTCGTCAATAGTGGTGTGGTGAACGTAAACACTGCAGCTGACAGCCCCACCGGCAGCAGCTTCAACAACCAGCCTGCGGGCCGTCTGAATATCAGCAACGGCACGATGAGCGTGGCTGACTTCCAGTCTGCCGGACAAATCAATGTGACGGCGAACGGAACGCTGGTCAATTCTGGCTCCACCCCCATTACTCTCGGTGGTGGCAGTATCAGCAATGTGGGTATCTACAATCCGTCGAATGGCCAGGTGACACAAGGAGGAACGATTGATATCGACAGTCGGGACATCATCGTTCAAGGGGGCCTGCTGCGGAATAATGGCGTCATCACGGGTGCAGGCAAGTTGGTCGTCGATTTCGGCGGCGTGGCCAAAGGGGCCGGTGACTACGATGTGGGTGGCATCGAGACCCGTAACGGCGGGCAGATTCTCTTCGGCAACAGCCCCGGCCTCACTCGGATCTCCAATGCCACGTTTATCGGTTCGAGCATCATCGGTGGCGACTTCAACAACGCTACCGGAATCGCAGGCGCTTTCGCCCACGCTAGCAACGGCCACACCAACAACAGCGGCTGGTCGGCCCTGGAATATGGCAACGCCAGCAACGATGGGGGCAGTTTGATCTTCCAGCGCAGTTCCGATGGCCCGGTACTGTGGGGATTCCGTACCACCCTCAACGACACCATTGGTGATACCCCGGGGCTGGCAGCCAACTTCGATCCGAGCCTGAACTACTCCTGGCTGATCGCGCGTCCCCGCACGGATGCCAGTAGCTTCAATCCGGATCCCACTTCCCAGATCAACAGCGTCGCCACCATCATCCTCCAGGATGAGAACGGCAACATGCTACCCAGTACCGATGCGAATCTGAACTTTGTTCTTCAGTTCGATGCATCGCATTTCGCCAATGCCACGCACGGCAGCTTCTCCTTCTCCTTTGGCAGCGATCTGACCGGCCGCGAGGGCAGCAGCATCTTTCTGAACTACAGCCCTACGGCTGTCCCCGAACCCATGAGCTTGTCACTCATTGCGATGACCGCTGCCGGCGCTGGTGCCTGGTACTGGCGCCGCCGCCGTTCCACCGAGAAGCTCTACGGCCGGCTTCGCTAAAAACCCACCATTTCACGACTTATCCATCTCTTGCCCGAGATTGCATCATGCAACGACATCACGGATTATCTCTGCTGACTTGTACCCTGTGTCTGTTGGTCGTGAACGACTGCCCGGCCCAGGCGATCACTCTGATCAACCCGGCCAGCACCGGTACGACATCATCCGAACCGCTCAATCTCAGCGGTGGTGCATGGGAGGTCAACAACTTCCTCTCAACAGGAGTTGTCAATGTGACGGGAACCGGCACGCTGACCAATACTGGCATGACGCCATTGATGCTGGGAAGTGGCAGTATTACCAATGTTGGCGAACGGAATCCGCGCACTGGGCAAGTGACCCACGGCGGAACGATCAATCTCGGTTCGCAGGACCTCATCGTCCAGGGTGGCTTCCTGCGTAACAACGGTATCATCACAGGCACGGGCAAGCTGATCGTCGAGAACGGCGGCTTGGCTAAGGGCTCAGGTGATTACGATGTAGGAGGCACCGAAGTCCGTGAGGGTGGCCAACTACTCTTCGGCAACAGCCCCGGCTTGCCTCGCATCTCCACAGCCATTTTCGTGGGTGCGACTGTCACCGGGGGCGACCTGAACAATGCTACCGGTACCGTCGGCGGTTTCGCCCATAGCAGCAATAACAACACCAACAACAGCGGTTGGTCAGCCCTGGAGTACGGCAATTCCGCTAACACCGGCGGTGGTCTGACCTTGCAGCGGGGTGCTACTGGTGCCGTCCAGTGGCGTTTTCGCACCACCCTCAACGATGGCGTTGGTGATACGCCGGGCCTGGCTGCCAACTTCGACTCCAATATCGCCTACTCCTGGTTGATCGCTCGACCACGCACTAACGCGAGTCTGAGCAATCCGGTACCCAGCTTACCCAGCGACCAGATCAACACCGTAGCAACCATCACCTTGCTCGATACCAATGGGAATTCTTTGCCTTTAACGAATGCCAACTTGAACTTCGTACTCGGCTTTGAATCGTCGTTGTTTGCTAACCCCGTCAATGGTACCTTCTCTTTCTCCTTCGGCAATGATTTGGTTGGTCGAGCCAATACCAGCATTTTTCTCAACTACCTCCCGATTGGCGTTCCGGAACCGAGCACTTGGGTGCTAATCCTGGGCACGCTCAGCCTCTGCGGCTATGTAGCCTGCCGACGCCAGCCACTCCCCTTAAAGCGAGGAGAGATTGAGGCTGCTGGGGATCAGGCCAGTGCTTATGTCACGGAGTCAGGCAGTCTCTTGGAGCGGCCAGAAAATGTTGAGACTGTTATCTTTCTGGGTGGCATTACCTGGGCGGGCGATGACAAATCCGGCAACTCCGCCGGAAAGCCCATGAGCTTCTGAAATTCGCTTGGCGCGTATTTGGCAAGGACGCGCAACGTTCTCATCGTCTTGAGCCTCTCCTCCACGAAGCGCGGAT
>CAYPJB010000056.1:12681-15392 GCA_964410845.1 uncultured Bacteroidales bacterium
CAGCACCGACGACGGAGTTGCCTGTTAATCGTGGCGGTACCTTAACTAAGCACGAAGGCATTGATCCTGGGAACGCTGAGCATTTGCGGCTACGTGGCATATTGTAGCTCTTTGAAATCCAGCAGGCTTGAAGATTTGGTTACGGAGGACTGCTAGCCCGTTAAACACCAGTGAGTGAAACGAGTAACCAAGGGGGAAGTTATCCCTTGGTTACAGGTATCAACAGCTGCTTTCTAGTTCCATTATCCAGATATGCTGGTTTTGTCCCCTTCGGTGTCACCCGTTAAACCCTGACACTTTCGTTCATTTCGCACATTCCGTTGAGCTTAGGTATCTGATTCACCATCGTTATCGAAGGTCAAGTTTTCGTTCATTTCGTTCTTTTCGTAGTTCGATGGCTCGACCACCTCAAAGCCTATCACAGGGAGATGATCAAAGGATTCTCCCGACTTTGGTGCGCCAGCCCAAGCAAACCAATTCGAGCATCCATGCAATCTCTAACGACCTCAAGAAATCGCGGATCGCCTGGAGAGATTCGCCTCACTTCCTGTTTCATCACCTCCATCACGCCGGTTTTGGGATTGTTCTTTCCTCGATTCGTACTGACTACCTGCTCTCCCTGGCTGCTGAGAAAAGCTTCCCAAGCTGTCTTTTCCAGAAAGTCGATCTAAGCTAACGCTTCTGCCCTGAGTTTGATGAGTGAACGTTGCGCTTTCTCCATCCATTCTTTTTTGATGGCTTTTAGATCAGCACTAACTGATCCCAATGAGCAATTCAGCTGCTCAGCAATCATTCGTACAGTTTTCCCATCCAAGTACAGTTCAGCAACTTTCTCGCGTCGTTTGAGGATCGCGAACTCTTGTTCTTGCGCTCAGCCATGTTCAGCTCCTATGGCGTTCAGCTTGTTTGCAAACCAAAACTACGCTAACTCCATGCGAGAGTTCAAATCGCGCGAAATGAACAAATAATCTGAGCAGTTTGCCTCCCTCTGGCGACTGCCTGGCGGCCAAACTGCTTTTGTCCGAATTGATAGGTGGGCTGTTTCCGGCCATAAAATACTGTTCACTAGTGTACATAATTTTCAGCTCAACTGATTATTAAGCATATCTCGCGATGAAATAGGGGCCAGAATCGTCTCTGGTAGGCGACTGATTGGCGACCGAAACGAAATAGGCACCTCCTAATTTGGATTACACAAGAGCTGTTGCGAGCACTTCTGATGCTTCAGTTGCTTGCTGTTTCTCACTCGTTTGGAGGTTATCTGTGTCATTTGATAGCACTGTTTCCCCGCAAGCAGCACTAATCACTGCAAGTGAAACTGCCAAATTGCTTGGCATTGGCGTTAGCACGTTCTGGCGAAATCAGAGTGCAGGGAAAATACCTGAGCCAGTTCATCTAGGTGGTAGAACCCTTTGGCGAATTGAAGAGATCAAAGCTTGGGTCAATGCAGGCTGCCCTGTCAAAGCCGATTGGAAGCGGCATGAACTCAACAGATGGTCATCCACTCGAATTCGCACCTTAACTCTCCTCAAGAAACTCTGATCTCCACGAATACATCTCTCACGAAAGACCAGGTATATTATGAGCCACTTCCCTTGGCACGAGGATGCCAACGAGTCCAATCCCCAACAGATCGAACCAAAAAGTAAATACCGACTTGTCCATAACCCCAGCAGGATATTCATGGACAAAATGACTTTTCACGGAGTGATTGGCCAACTGGTGATGGAGATTGAAACCGAATCGGAAGCTGACCATGCAACATTGCTAGCCCAATTGCTGGTCAGTTGTGGCAACATGATCGGTTGAACCGCCCATGCCGAAGTTGAAGGCAATCCACACTACTTAAATCTCTTTGCAGTGATGGTTGGAGATTCGAGCAAAGCAAGAAAAGGCATCAGCTGGGCACGTATCCGACATGTCCTGGAAGTCCTGGATGAAGACTGGCTGATCAATCGTCAACAAAATGGCTTGGTAAGTTCAGAGGGATTGGTTTTTGCCATTCGAGATCCTGTCTATGGAATAAAAGTAGGCAAGATATTCAGGCCAAGTGCGACCAAGACTGATACCTTGCTCGATCAAGGAATTCCCGACAAACGTCTTCTTTCCGTAGAAGAAGAGTTTGTGACCGTCCTACGTCATATGGATCGTACGGGAAATACTCTTTCATCTCGACTGCGTGAAGCCTGGGATGGAATCCCTATGGGATCCCTTGCAAAACAAAGCCCTGATCGTTGCTTAAAACCGCACGTCAGCATCATTGGACATATCACGCCGCAAGAACTGGAACGTAACCTCAACTACTCCGATGTGTTCAGGTACTGGCTGGCCACTCATCCCCAATGCTGACAGCCCGATACACCCACCGCCGCCTGGATGACCTGACCGGCGCTGTGGCACGCCTTCCAATGCTGAGCAACCTACAACTCAAGGACTTTTCCAACGAAGTTCATGCCCTTCCGGTTTGCACGCAGTTTGCACAGACGGGAGGCCATTTGAGGCTATCTCAGTCATCTACTGACACTGAGCAGGGGCAGGATTTGGATGAGGGCACCAACGATATCAGCCCTGTTTTCAGGGCTGATATGCTGGATTATGAGGGGGAAGAAGGTAATGGGCCCAGCAGGATTCGAACCTGCAACCAAGGGATTATGAGGCAGGGCACGTTTGCCATTTCCGCCCTTGTTTTCAGGCATATCGTCGCTGTCTGT
>CAYPJB010000057.1:0-15381 GCA_964410845.1 uncultured Bacteroidales bacterium
GTAGTTGTTCTTCCAGAATGGCTTGAAGGTTGGAAGTATCAGGTGGTCTGCAATCTCGATGTCGTCCGGTTTCGTCCATAGTACCGGTTCTCCTTCGATGAGACAGGCAGTGTTGGAAGTGCCATCCTCCACCGTGATCATCCCGAGCGTGATCTTGTCATTGAACGTCAGCCCGGCTGAGACCTTGGTACCCGGACGACTGTAAAAAGCACGGTAGTGAGTTTCCTTGCTGTTCTTATCACTCTTATCAGGATGCCGATAGACCGAAGGCATGGGGTTGTTGAAAACGACGGCTAGGTTATGGGTGCTGTCCCAAGGCTCATTGAGGTTGAACTTCTTGAAGAGTTCGTCGTTCTCGAGATAAGGAAGCAAGGTCACCCGCCAGCTCAGCAATAGTTGACCAGTCTTCGGGTGCATCCGAAACACAGAGGGAAGTTGTTTGAAGTCGTTGTGGTAATTGTGCATGGCCATCACACATTGCCGCAGGTTGCTGGCACTCATCATCTTGTTGATAATGTCACGTGAACTACCTTCCAAAACACGTTCTTTGCCTGAAAGCAGCCAGCTCGATTGATGCACAATACCCACTGCTGAGATGCCTGCTGCAAAGGCAAGGATGACGAGGAACAGCCCTTTGATCGTCCATGACCATGAAACGGGTGTAGCTTCCTTTTCCTCGGTCTCATTCGACTGAGTGACCAACCAGTTGACAAACCGATGAGTGCAGTAGAGTAGCAGCGCACAGACGATGACGAAGAAAGCAATACTCGACCACTTCAGCGTAATGCTGGGTATTGTTCGGACGAGGTAGTAGCACCAGCCAACTGCCAGATGATACAAGCCTGTTAAGAAGAAGAAAGATCCACTAAAGAGGGAGCCAATGAGCGTAAGGAGGATGAAAATCACCGCAAACCCTTTAATCAATGTAAAGAGTTGTTTCATGGCTTCGCCTCCGTGGCGACAGGCTTGGCCAGCTTGTAGGTCGCTCCGTCTTTCTCCCATGCACCGGGAGTGAGTAACTCACGAGCGCCAGAGATCATTGTCAGCACTACCACAAAGAGCAGTGCCCAGATTGTCTGCAGACCCAACGCTCGCCAGTAGCTAATCTGTGGCAGCTTGGGGAACACGGTTCGCATGTCGTTCCAGAACCACTTCACTCCCCAGGCAATAAGCAGGTAGCCCACCAGGAAGAACGAGATGGTATCGATGCGTGCTTTGGCAATGTCAGTGAAATCAATTGAAGGCATGCCGGCGAAGAGTGATGCATTCATTGTGATCGTATTCATGTGATGTACCATTGAATTCATTGTCGCTGCTTTACCGTACGCTGCAACAAAATAACACTTGATAAACTGCTGGGTGGCAGGGTTGTGCGGTACTCCGCTCAACCCTGTGGACTGGCAAGACCATCGCCCACTTCAGGGTCGAAACTGAGTACAGTTACGACCCTGCCACAGCTCACGGGTTACTTTTTTCATCGGTCTTTTAGTGACAAGTCTTCTCCAACAGGTTACAACCAAAGCCTCTCTCTGTGGAAGGGTTCGACCTGTGAAACTGTTTGCTCTCCTCTGTCCGCTGCTGGTTCTTGTCGGCTGTTCCTCCAAACCGGGTACTACTACTGGCACCGTCAAGTACCGTATCGCTGTGATTCCCAAGGGCACCACGCACGATCACTGGAAAGCGGTGCGGGCCGGGGCTCAGCAGGCGGCTACCGAACTGGGCGATACTGAAATCCTCTGGGATGGCCCCTCGAAGGAAGATGAACGAGGCCGACAGCAGGAGATCATGGAACGCTATGCCAACACGCCCACCGTCAGTGGCATCGTGCTGGCTCCGTGTGATAAGACGACGTTGCTGGAACCCACCAAAGCGTCGCTGGCCCAGAACAAGTACGTCGTCCTCCTCGATTCCGATCTCGAAGCCAAGCCGGAGATTCAACAGCATCCCTACTACCTGGGTTACGTGGCGACCAACAACAAGGCTGGCGGTGTGGAAGCAGCCAAGCGAGCGCTGGAACTGGTGAAGGACAAACCGAACGTCCGCATCATGATGATCCGCTATCAGCGAGGCTCCGAGAGTACCGAACAGCGCGAAGCAGGCTTCCGCGAGACCATCAATGCAGCCAAGGGTTCTAAGACCATCGAACTCATTGAACCGAATGATGAAGCAGGGGCGACGGTCAGCTCCGCACAGCCCGTCGTCGAACGACTACTGCAGAAGGACGATAAGCTCGATGTGCTCTTCATGCCCAATGAATCCTCCACCGCTGGCGCTCTGGCTGCACTCGATGCTCTGAACAAGACTGACAAGATTCTCCTCGTTGGCTTCGACATGAGTTCAACCCTCGTCCAGGGATTGAAGGCGGGCAAGATTCATGGGCTGGTGTTACAAGACCCGTTTGACATGGGCTATCAGTCGGTCAAACGCATTCACGACAAGCTCAACGGTAAGCCACGCCAGGGGGATGCGGTCCTCTACACCGGGTTGGCCATGCTCACGAAGGCCAACATGGAGGAGCCTAAACTCAAGCAACTCTACGCTCGCCAGGAGCAAGTGGTGAGTGGCAAGTAATGCACCCTCGGCTACAGTTGTCCGCGATCAGCAAACGCTTCGGTGCTACCCAGGCTCTGCATGAGGTAGCCCTTGCGGTTGCGCCTGGGCAGGCGCTCGCGCTCGTTGGCGAGAACGGGGCGGGCAAATCGACTCTGGTCAACATCCTCTCCGGCGGGTTGCAGCCTGATTCGGGTTCGATGCGGCTCAACGGGCAAGCGTTTGCCCCCCGGAATCCGCTGGATGCCCGGAAGGCGGGCGTGGCGATGGTGCATCAGGAGCTAGCCCTCGCGCCGCACCTCTCCGTGGAAGACAACATCATGCTGGGTGCCGAACAGCAATGGTTCGGCTGGAT
Source organism: uncultured Bacteroidales bacterium (assembly GCA_964410845.1). Taxonomy (GTDB): domain Bacteria; phylum Planctomycetota; class Planctomycetia; order Gemmatales; family HRBIN36; genus JAEUIE01. The sequence continues at coordinate 2,906 of CAYPJB010000057.1, forward strand.
TTGCCGGAATGAGCAGCGAATCACAGTGATGAACGTGCTCGGCATGCTCGAGCACCCCGATATTCATCCCGATGCCAAAGTGGGCGACCTCAGCCCGACTGCGAGACAACTGGTCGAACTGGCTAGGGCTCTCGTGGGCGATCCGCAGGTGATCATCTTCGATGAACCCACCAGTTCGCTCACCCAGCAGGATACCGAGCGTCTGTTTGGGATTATCAGCAAGTTGAAATCGCGTGGCGTCAGCATCATCTACATCAGCCACTTCCTCGATGAAGTGCGCCGTATCGCTGATCGTTTCGTGGTGCTTCGCAATGGAGAAAGCGTGGCTGAGGGTGTGGTTGCAGAGACACCCAACGAAAAGATCATCGAACAGATGATTGGACGCAGCGTCGGCGAACTCTACCCACGGATACCCCACTCACTTGGTGAAGTATGCCTGGAGGTGCAATCGCCTACGGTGAACTTCACCGTGCAGCGGGGCGAGATCATGGGCATCTTCGGTCTTGTTGGTGCTGGTCGTACCGAAGCACTGCGGAAACTCTTTGGTCTGGATACAGATGCATGGAACCAGTTGAAGTGGAAAAGCCAGTCTTTACTCAAGCGTGATTGCCACGCACGGCTGCGGGCGGGTTTCGGCCTCCTCAGTGAAGATCGCAAGCACGAAGGGCTGATGCTCGATCAGAGCCTGGAAGAGAACCTGACGCTGAGTGAACTGCGGCCTTACACCAGTGCGGGCAGGCTCTCCTGGTCTGCACGGCGAGCCTCCACCGTCGACTGGCTCTCGCGCCTGCAGGTGAAGCAGCAGCACTGCACCCAGCGCGCCCGTGAACTGAGTGGAGGCAACCAGCAGAAACTGGCCCTCGCCCGCCTCTTCCATCAGCAATCTGACCTGCTCCTGCTCGATGAACCCACCAAAGGGGTCGATATCGGCAGCAAGCAGTTCATCTATCGCCTCATCGGCGAACAAGCCGCTGCGGGGAAAGCGATCATCATCGTCAGCAGTTATCTGCCTGAACTCATGGGGGTGTGTGATACGTTGGCAGTGATGGTGCGGGGTAAGTTATCGCCCAAGTACCCGATTGCAGAACTGACCGAACAGGAAGCGATGTCTCTAGCGACAGCGAGTGTGTTATGCAGCCTTCGATGAATCGTGTTCGTAGCTGGATGACCTACGCTGGCCCGTTCCTCGGCTTGGCCATGGTGATTCTGGTGTTCAGCCTGCTGACCCGTTGGAAAGGAACTTTCGACGACTTCCTTTCGACTGGCAACTTCATTGTGATTCTCACCCATTCCACCATCGTGGCAGCGGCGGGACTGGGAATGACCATCATCATGATCACGGGAGGAATTGATCTCTCGGTAGGCTATGTCATTTCGCTGGTCACCGTCGTGATGATGCTGATCTATCGTCTGATGATGGGGTGGTATCCGGGTGAATCGGGCCTGGCAGGTCTTGCTGCACTGTTCGCGGGGCTAACCACCGGTGCGTTCGTCGGTCTCTGCAACGGCTTGATCATCACTCGCCTGAAAGTAGTGCCCTTCGTGGCTACGCTGGCCATGCTTGGCATTGCCCGTGGCTTGGGCATCTTTCTGACTGAAGGCGGGCGGTTGGGCTATCTCACCAATGATGAGCCTCCCCTGTGGATGAAAGCGATCAATGCTATTGACCCAGCCAAGGTATCTCCTGACTTGGCCTGGCTCAAGGTCTCGCCCGCGGTCTGGAGTGTGCTCATCCTCGCCGTCATCGTTGCATTGGTACTTCGCTACACGGTATTGGGCCGACACTGTTTCGCCATCGGTTCGAATGAAGCAACAGCCAGGCTGTGTGGCATCCGGGTGGAACGTACCAAGCTAATCCTCTACACCCTGGCAGGGCTGCTGATCGGCTGGGCGGGTGTCATTCAGTTCTGTCGAACCAATGCCGGTTCCCATGATGTAGCGGCAGGCATGGAACTGAGCGTGATCGCTGCAGTCGTCATCGGTGGAGGCAGTCTGATGGGTGGCGAAGGCACGGTGCTGGGGACCATCCTCGGTGCGTTGATCATCACCATCCTTGAGAATGGCTGCAGCTGGCTGAAGCTTCAGCCTGACGTGCGATACATTGTGATTGCAGCGATTATCCTGAGCGTGGCTGCACTCAACAGCTGGCGACAGCGGCGGGAGTGATTCATCGATTGTTGGGTTACACCGAATCCCGTCGCCGAGCCAGGGCCAGCGTCATCTTGCCAAAGAATGGTGTACTGCTCACAAGAGGAGCAGTCACGCCCGCTGCGAGGATGGCAGCCACCGCGCATGTCCCGGCCATCTTGCCCGGCGTGGCCAATGGCGTCTTCGTCAGGATGCGATCATCGTAAAAGAGCATGGGTACCTGCAGCTTGTCGGCGAAGTCGTCGAGGAAGCCTGCTGAGCGACGACGGGCTGAGGCGGCAACAGCCTGAATGCTCTGCTGACTGTAACCTGTTCGTCGACCGAAGAGCCTGACGGCTTCCACAAAGTCGTCGTAACTGATGTCCCGCCGACTGGCGACGCCGAGAGTGAGAGTCGGCGGACGAAGGATGAGCAGGCGATCCACGTCGGGACGGGGGCCGAGCAGTCGATCGGAAATAATCACCAGGGGAATCGAAGGGTCTGGATCGCTGGGCATGTCCCGCGCGTAGGAAATGTGCTCGGGCAACCCCTGAAGCGATGCTCCCGCCTGCTGCACCAGGGCGACTGGTTGCTCACGCTCTACGAGCCTGGCGATGACTTCCAGAGCCAGCGGATCGTCCGGCAGCCAGCGTTGTTGCAGCGCGTGTTGGGCGAGGTGGAAAGCCGACATCAGTGACCGCCTGTCAAAGCATCAGCGAAAGAAACGGACGGCATTCTGGAACAAGAGCAACCCATCGCCCCGTGGCGCTAATCCGCGTCGTGTCCAGCGAGGGTGTTGTGTTGGTAGTACATGCCTTTCCGGGTGCGGCATCAATCCGAGCACTCGGCCGGTGCTGTCACATACTCCGGCGACGTCCAGTTCCGACCCATTGGGGTTGTAGGGCGTATCGGCACGCTGGCCGGGACCGGGGATATAGCGCAACACCAGTTGCCCAGCAGCTTCAAGCTTCTGCAGAGTGGCTGCATCACTGGTCACGAAGCGCCCTTCGCCATGAGCGATGGGAACTTCCATGCTGACATAGCCTTCCAGGAACGGACACTTGTGTTCGGGGATGACGCCGAGCGAGAGCCAGCGATCCTGAAAGCCGGCGGGTCTGTTGTTGGTGAGTGTTGCAGGCACATGATGTGTGACAGGGTCAGCCGGGACGATGAGACCAGCCTTGAGCAACACCTGAAAACCATTGCAGATGCCAAGAATCAGCTTACCCGCATCACGGAAACGTTCGAGCGATTCAGCCAGGAAGGTCTGCAACTGGACAGCGAGTATCTTGCCGGCAGCAACATCGTCGCCATAGGTGAAGCCACCGGGAATGAGCAGGATCTGGTAATCGTTCAGCAGGGTTGGACGTTCACGCAGCCGATTGACATGGATGCGTTCCGGAAGCGCGCCAGCCTGTTCGAGGGCGAAAGCAGCTTCCAAATCACAGTTGGCGCCGGGGGCACGCAGGATCAAGGCGCGGATGTCAGCCACAGCTTCCTCAACAGGCCCAGGCTTCTACTGAGCCCGCTTCTGAAGGGCTTGGCGAAGCTCATCCCAGCGTGCCTGGATGCCGCTGGTCATACGCATGTTATAGATGCCAACCTGCCCGCTGGAAGGGGCATCTTCAATGAGACCCCGCATGATGGTGACTTGTGCTTTCAACTCTTCCAGTTCCAGCTTTTCCATGTCCTGGAACCGTTTGACGAGAACCTCACGATTGACGCCATTCACATTGTTTTGATTGGTGTACGTGGGATAGCTGTCATTCAGCAGCCGTAAGGCCTGGCGAAAGGGGTTATCACCTGTCGAACTAACGCTCGGCGTCACGCCCAGGGCATTGCTGCCGTATTGAATACCAGTCAGAAGCAGGCCGACGAGAAGGATCAGCGACAGCACCTGTAGCATCGGGTGCATGCGCTTCTTTTGCGATTGCAGCCACAAGACGACACCTGCTGAAGCCAGCAGGATGATCAGGAGCAGCAAACCAAGTTCAAGAAATTGCGGAGGCATAGATGAAGCATAGCTTACGCCACGGCTCGAAGTAAGTAGAGAATGGCTTTTGCGAATATAGATTTATCGCACCCGCAGCGAGCCCATTCCGCCATCCACACCGAGCACCTGGCCGGTCACCCAGGCTTGTTCCGGCTCAAGGAACCAGGCCATGGCCGAGGCGACTTCACTGGCTTCGCCGATGCGTCCCAGGGGATGCATAGCAGCGCTGGCTTTCAGGCTCGCTTCATTGGACGTGAAACGACTGGCAAGTGGAGTATGGGTCAGGCCCGGAGCCACGCAGTTGATGCGTATCTTCCTGCTGGCATAACTCGCAGCTGCTGCCAGCGTCAGGCCCATGATCCCCGCCTTGGCCGCAGCGATGGCTTCGTGATTGCTCAGCCCCACTGTCGCAGCCACCGAGGAAACCAGCACGATGGCCCCGTTCTGTCTCGGCAGCATGGCCTTAATAGCGGAATGAAGCACATGGTAGGCCGATGTGAGATTGAGGCTGATCGTCTGGTTCCATTCTTCCGGCGTGGTAAGGTGAACCGGCTTGATCAGGATGGACCCGACGCAGTGTGCCACCCCTTCCACCGACCCCAGCAACTGCTCTGCTGTGGCAAAGAGGTTGGCTACCTGGGTAGGATCACAGACATCGACAAGTTGATAAGGCGAGGATAGTTCCTCGGCCAATGGCCTGAGCTTCTCTTCGTTTCGTGCTGCCAGCAGCAGGTTGGCACCAGAAGCCTTGAGCCGTCGAGCCAGGGCTGAACCGATGCCTCCGCTGGCCCCTAAAAGAACGTAGTTGCGATCAATGAGCGACGACATGCCCCTGCTCCCATGTAAGGTAGTGCATATTCTCCGTAGTCTGCAACCAGATCAGATTCAATACCTATCAGTCCCTGGCAGGTTCCAGCTCAAATAACGATTTTCCCCTTGTTCACTTGCCACCTTTTTACACCACAAATAAGTTGCGTTTGTACACTATTGTTTCTCTATCAAGACAAGGAACACGCCATGCCACCAGCCAGCACCAGTCACAAGTCCCTTTCCGATGACAAGGAACTGATGAATGCCCTCGGGCAGATCGAGAAGTCCTTCGGCAAGGGCGCGATCATGCAGCTGGGCGAACACTCCGTTTCGGATGTGCCTGGCATCTCGACCGGTGCCTTGTCATTAGATCTCGCACTGGGTGGCAAGGGCTTTCCCCGTGGCCGCATCATTGAAATCTTCGGCCCGGAATCGAGCGGTAAAACGACCATCGCCCTGCATGCAGTCGCTGCTGCCCAGCGACAGGGTGGCGTTGCAGCCTTTATTGATGCGGAACATGCCCTTGACCCGTCCTGGGCCAAGCGGATTGGAGTTGACCTGGAGGCTCTGCTTGTCAGTCAGCCCTCCAATGGCGAAGAGGCCCTCAAGATCGCCGAAATGCTGGTGAAGAGCAACGCGGTTGACATCATCGTCATCGATTCGGTGGCAGCTCTCGTTCCCAAGAATGAAGTGGAAGGCGAAATCGGCGATTCGCACGTCGGTCTGCAGGCTCGACTGATGAGCCAGGCCCTGCGTATCCTCAATCCTGTTATTTCCAAGACGAAGACCTGCATCATCTTCATCAATCAGATTCGCCAGAAGATCGGTGTGATGTTCGGCTCTCCTGAAACCACGGCTGGTGGTCTGGCTCTCAAGTTCTATGCCTCGGTTCGACTGGATGTCCGCAAGATCAGCACGGTGAAGGAAGGTGAAGAATCAGTGGGCAGCCGCATCCGAGCCAAGGTAGTGAAAAACAAGATTGCTCCCCCGTTCCGTAGTGCCGAGTTCGATCTGATGTACGATCATGGCATCAGCCGGGCCGGTGATCTCATCGATCTGGCCGTCGAAGATGGCTTCCTGGAAAAGAGCGGAGCCTGGCTGAATTATGGTGAAGTCCGTCTCGGCAACGGACGTGAGAACGCCAAGCAGTACTTGAACGAGCATCCCAAGATCCTCGATGAAATTACTCGCAAAGTGCTCGATAAACGTGTTCCAGAAATGAAAGCCGCGATTGCTGCAGCCGCTGCCGATGAAAAGGCCTCGGCTGCACCCGCACCGGCGGAAAAGAAAGCTGAACCGAAGAAGGGCAAGTCCAGCGAGTAGGGAAATACAACTCGTCCCCGGTCTCCGACCGGGGACGCACTGTATCACCGGCTCCGCCGGTATGAATGAAAGAGAATTATCTGTTGAAGAGTATCGGACTGGCAGAGCCAGTCATGCAGTGTATCCCCGGTCGGAGACCGGGGACAAGTTGAGATTTGAGTTCACCCAGTTTCATGGGTCGCGCTATGTCCCCAGCTATCGAACTCAGCCAGCTCCGCGAAGAGATCCAGAAGCACGACCGTCTCTACTACGTGGAAGCGGCACCGATCATTTCTGACCGTGAATATGACAAGCTCATGCAGAGGCTTCTCGAACTGGAGAAGCAGCACCCCGAGCTGGTCACCCCCGACAGCCCCTCGCAACGGGTAGGTGGCGAACCACTGGAGGGCTTCACCCAGGTTCGCCATGCAGTGCCGATGCTCTCCATCGAAAACACCTACAATGCCGACGAACTCCGCGAGTTCGATGCCCGGGTCCGCAAGTTGCTTGGCACCGATGATTTTCATTATGTCGTCGAACAGAAGGTTGATGGCGTTTCTGCTTCGCTCATCTACGAAAACGGGATCCTCATACAGGCTGCCACTCGGGGAGATGGCATCACTGGCGACGATATCACTTCCAATGTCCGAACTATCCGTGAGATACCGCTAAAACTCAATTCCAGGAAGAAGCTCCCGGCCCGCCTCGAGGTACGTGGCGAAATCTACATGCCCAATTCCGAGCTGTCCCGGCTCAATGTGCTGCAGCAGGAAGCAGGCGAGAATCTGCTCAAGAACCCTCGTAATGCCACAGCAGGCACCCTCAAACTGCTCGATTCCAAGGCCGCTGCCGAACGTCGGCTCCGTATGTTCGTCTATGGCGAAGGTTCGCTCGATGGCTTGCCAGTCAACTCGCACTCAGACTTTCTGGAATACATCAAGGAATTGGGGTTGCCCGCTGTTGCTCACAGCAAGCCGCTACAGAAGGTGGAAGATGTCCTCGCCCATTGCGATGCGGACCTCGAGAACAAGCACAGCCTGGACTACGAAACCGATGGCATGGTGGTGAAGGTTGATCGTTACGATCAACGGTTGAAACTGGGCGTGACCAGCAAAGCGCCGCGATGGGTCATCGCCTACAAGGTCGAACTCTGGCAATCATCCACGACGATCGAAGCCATTACCCTGCAAGTAGGCAAGACCGGTGTCATCACGCCGGTGGCAGAGCTGGCACCCGTGCAGATAGCGGGCACCGAAGTTCGGCGGGTCAGCCTCCACAACTTTGATGACATCGCCCACAAGGATCTGCGCATCGGCGATACAGTTGTGGTGGAGAAGGCAGGCAAGATCATACCCCACGTAGTGCGAGTGGAGCTGGAGAAGCGGCCTGCCAGGAGCCGCCCCTATCATTCACCCACCGCCTGCCCGGTCTGCCAGGGTTCGGTGGAGAAAGATGATGGCGGCGCCTACCTCCGCTGCGTGAATGCCGCCTGCCCGGCTCAACTCAAGGAACGTCTACGCTTCTACGCTACCCGCCAGGCGATGGACATCGAAGGGCTGGGACCTGCCATCATTGATCAACTGGTTGATAGCAAGTTGGTGCAATCACTTCCCGACTTGTATGAACTCACGCTGGATCAACTGCTCAGTCTGGAACGCATGGGTAAGAAGTCGGCAGAGAACCTGCTGGCCGGCATCGCGGCTAGCAAGCAGCAGGGGTTGGCCCGCGTGCTGACAGGTCTTACTATTCGCCACGTGGGAGTCAGTAACGCCAGGCTGCTGGCCTATGCCTTTGGCTCCATCGACGAGATTGCCCGCGCCGATGAAGCCCGTCTCTCGCAAATTGAAGGGATTGGCGAGGTGGTGGCAGAGAGCATCGTCCACTTCTTCCAGGATGCAGACAATCGGCGACTCATCGAACGATTGAAGGCAGCGGGAGTGAAACTGACCGAAGAGAAAAAGGCCAGTGCTGCTGCAAGCACCTCGGAAGGCGATGGCATGCTGGCAGGCAAGACCTTCGTCGTCACCGGTACGCTCGCCCAATTTGGCAGGGAGGACATGGAGCAGCTGATCCGCGACCATGGCGGCAAGACTGCTTCCAGTGTCAGCAAGAAGACCAGTTATGTTGTCGCAGGCGAGAAGGCAGGCAGCAAGCTGGATAAAGCGAAAGAACTCGGCATCGCCGTGCTGAGCGAAGCCGAGTTCCTGACGATGATCGGGAAGTAAGAGTTACTTTTTCTCCATCTCCAGCAGTTCGTCAATGAGGTCCTTCTCGTCCTGTCCTTCGGTCTTCTTGCCTACAGGCTTCTTGTAGCCGAAGCGTTGCTCGAAGAGTGGAGCGAGCAAGTTATCCACTGGTGCATGGTCATCCGTCAGAACGATGGGTTGCCAGGGCACGCGCTGCTCACCTTTGGTCAGTTTCTCCCACAGGTTCGGCAGGCGGGTACGGGTTTTCAGGTACTCCGTCAGGGCCGCAGGACGGATCACGTAGGATGTTGTGCTCTTGTCGATCTTCTGATCGTCATACTTCTTGTTCAGCTCATCCAGGTGCTTATTGAAGTCATCCCAGTTCTGGGCTTCCTGACTGCCGACCACGATGACTGTATCCTGCCCGCGGACGTAATCAAGATTCGTGGCTTTCAGGAATGGAGCAAACTCATCCATCTTGGCACTCTTTAAGAAGAGGATCTCATTCTTGAGCTTGACTTTATCCCAGCTGGCAATCACTTCTTCCAGAGTCTTGGTACTCAAGTCCGGAATGTACTTCTCGAGGTTGTACTTCTTCAGATAGTTCACCACGCGATCCCTGCCCCTGGCACTGGAAACCAGAATGAGCACGACGTTATCGTCGCCGAAGGACTTCCGCATGGTGGCGATGAAACTTGGCAGAAAAAGCCCGCGTGCCACATCATCAATCACCAGCGACATCACCAGACCCTGCTTGGTCAGCAGGTTCTTCATCTGGGTGTCGAATTCCTCGGTAGTCAGATGGAAGGGCACCGACAGATCATTGAAGGCATCGCCGAAGATGAAATCGTAGCGATCCTTGGTGTTCTGCTTGTCTTTGACAAAGAGCCGGCCATCTTCGTTCTTGGTGTAAAGGCGTGGATCGTTCCGGGGAGCCCCCATGTACTCTTCAGCCAGGTAGGTGACGTAGGGATCGATTTCTACGACATCGATCTGACAATCCTTGTAGAGGTGGTGAAAGTAGCGCTGTAAAGTATACCCACCTCCTCCGATAAAAAGCTCACGATGTTTCGTGGAGCCCTGCCGGGCCAGTTTCCAGCTGACCAGTTCATCGTAAATGCGCAGATACTCGTACGAGAGGTAGCTGGGATCCTGCAAATCGGTGTGCGAGTGAATGAGGTTATCCAGAATCAGTTCATTGATCGGCCTGTTATCGTGCTTATCCAGATCCGGAACGACTCGCAGGGTGAAATAATTACTCTCTTTCCAGTAGCTGGCATCATCGTGATAGAAGCTGAAGTACTTCGAAACAAAGTTCTTGAGGGGTGATTGCTTCGCAGCCACTTCTGGAGGAACAGGCTCCTCATCAGTCTTGAACCTCATCGGCTGACCAAAGGAGCCGATCAGGTCATCCCGTATCTTGCGATACTTGTCCGGCATCATGGCTCCTGCCAGAATGGTGATCAGCAGCAGGCCAGCGATGCTTCCGCCCACATACTTGGTTCCCCGGCTGAAGAGACCACCTCCCAGCGGTGCGATGACGATGAGGAACACGCCTACCGCGTAGAGAAGCATCCGTGTACCGAACTCTTCAATCAGGAAGAAGCCCGTTGCGAATGTGCCGAGAATCGAGCCGATCGTACTGAAGGAGTAGATTCGACCGACGATGGAGCCGGCATTGGCCAGGTCTCGAACCACCAGCTTGATCACCATCGGTGAGATCATGCCCAGTACCATCGTCACCGGGAAGAAGATCATCGTGGTGTAAAGGACGATGCGGGTCATGAGCGACATCTCGCCCTTGAACATGGCACGAGTACAGATGGCATCCGTGAGCAGCGGAATGCACATGGCCAGAATGCCGGAGAAGAAGAGGAACCAGCCCAGGGTGCTCCGGTAAGGGAACTTGTCAGCGAGCCAGCCGCCGAGCCAGGCCCCGACACTGATGCCGGCCAGGCACACGCCGATGATACTGGTCCAGCTGTAGAGGTGCTGGCCGATGTACGGTGCCAGGATGCGCCCTGCCACCAGTTCAATCACCATAATGCAGAAACTGGCGCTGAAGGTGACGAAGTAGGCAAACAACGTTCCGGAATTCATGTCGTTTCCTTAGTTTGTCTTGATGGTTCGATGCTACGTGTCCAGCTTGTCCGAGTCAAGAAAGGAAGCAGGCTGAGCAAGAGTTCGCTCAGCCTGTGGCCTGTATTGATGGCAGTTACTGTTTGGTTTTCATCTCCGCCAGTAACTGATCCACCGCTTGAGTCAGCTTTTCGCCAGGATCACCAAGGAAGACGTGACGAATCATTCCCTTGTGATCGATGACGTAGAGCGTAGGAAATCCATTCACTTTCCATGTACCTGTGATGTTTCCACTTCGACCATCGTAAAATGATCGCCAAGTGACTTGTTCCTCTTTGCTGCGTGATTTGACCATGTCACGGTCATCATCGGTATTAACCCCGATGAGTGCAAAAGGTTCCCCTTCGAGGCGTTTCACGAGCGACCGCTCGTGAGGAATCATCCTCACACACGGTCCTCACCAGAAGCCCCAGAAATCCAGGACGACGACTTTTCCACGGTAGTCGGCAAGAGCAAATTCTTTGCCATCGACATCTTCTGCCTTGGTTGCCGGGGCGGGTTCACCCACTTTGGGGCCCGGTAGAACAGGCGCAGCTTGTGGCCGGTTCGGGACTTTCTGCAGAGCCTGTGCCTGCGGATTCGTCTTCTTCTCGTCTTGAGTGAACAAGTAGAAAACAAAACCCAGGAAGCCCAGGCAAAGCACTGCTACCAGAGGTACGAGCACCTTTTGCATGATGACTCCTTGTAAGAAGGGGATTACATGCACCGTAGCCGGTTGCTCGAGAGATTACAAGCAGAATACCTTCCTCTGAGGAAAGTAACTGTCCAGAACCCATCACGCATTCACGTTCTTGAACTCCACCTTTCGCTGAATTCGCTTCATGAGTCCTGCCAGTACGCGGCCTGGGCCGATTTCGTAATAGGTGGTCACGCCGTCAGCCAGCATGCCTTTCATGGTGTCTTCCCAGCGGACGGGGCTGAGCACTTGCTTCACGAGCAAGCCACGAATCTCTTCGGGATCAGTGTGGGGCTGGGCATCGACGTTTGACCAGACAGGAATGCGTGGGGCCTGCATCTTCACATTAGCTAAAGCAGCAGCCAGCTTCTCATCAGCGGGTTTCATCAGATCAGTATGGAATGCCCCCGCGACGCTGAGCCGTACCACTTTCGCCCCGGCTGCTTCCGCTAGAGTGATGGCTTCATTGACTGCCACAACATCACCCGAGATGACAGTGTTGCCTGGGCAGAGCAGGTTGGCGATCTTCACCAGCCCCTTGCTGCTTGCCTGCTGGCAGATGGCTTCGACAGCTGGCACATCAATCAGCAGAATGCTGGCCATCGAACTGGGAGTAGCGACCGCAGCGGCTTGCATGGCCTGTCCGCGTTGCTGGACCACGCTCAGCGCATCTTCAAAGGTGAAGGTACCTGCAAAGGTAAGTGCGGTATATTCACCCAAACTTAAACCAGCAGTGTGCGTGCAACTGTTGACGACATCGCTCGATTCGACTTTGAGCTTTTCCAGTGCAGCCAGGCTGGCCACGAAGATAGCAGGCTGGCTCACATCGGTCGCGGTAAGCTTCTCTTCGGGACCGAAGGCACAGATGTCGAGGAGGTTGTAGCCCAGCACATCCTTCGCTCGTTCAAAGAGCTGCTTGGCGGCGGGAAGTTGAACGCAAAGGTCCTTGGCCATGCCCACACCTTGGGCGCCTTGACCGGGGAAAAGAAAGGCGAGAGCGGGCATACAGACTCCGAACATAAGCCCCCGGTCGATGGCCGGGGGCGGGATTACGAGTATTGAGCTTTCTGCTACATCTAACTTACGAATGGGCACGCGATTGGCGTTAGCTCATCGCGTGAACCACCCCCGGCGACTCGCAGGCGGCTATCTGCTACTACCCTGCATAACTCTTCTGTGCCGCTGTGATGGCTGACCCCAGCGTTACCGGGTGGCCCATCTCCTTCAGCACCATCTCGAGGCC